>JAJEBJ010000410.1 GCA_022822575.1 Alphaproteobacteria bacterium
GGTTCCGCACCATCCGCCTGGACCTGAGGGGCCATGGCGCGTCCGGCAAGCCGCCCGGCCCGTACCGCATCGATGACTTCGTCGGCGACGTTATGGCCGTGATGGATCATTTCGGCATCGGGTCATGCCACCTTGCAGGCCACTCCCTGGGGGCTCTGATCGCCCAGGGTGTGGCTCTGGCCCATCCCCGGCGCCTGGACCGGCTTGTTCTTCTCTCCGGCATCGCCGGACGCACGGCCGAGGAGCGCCGCCGGGTGGAAGATCGCCTGGCGATGGTCGCCGACGGCATCCCGGGCGCCCATTTCGAAGCCTCTGTCAGCCGCTGGTTCACCGACGACTTCCTTCGGCGCCACCCCGACATCATTGCCCGTCAGGCAGCGGCCAACCGGCGCAATGATCCGGCAGCCTATGCCGCCTCCTACCGCGTCCTCACCGAGACCGACTTTGCCGAACGCCTTCGCGACATCAAGGCGCAAACGCTGATCGTGACGGGGGAACATGATCTCGGTTCGAATGCCCGCATGGCCCGCTACATGCACGCGACCATCCCGCATTCAGCACTCCACATCCTCCCGGGCCTCAAGCATGCCATCCTGACCGAAGCCCCCGGCGACGTCGCCCGTCTCATGAAGGAGTTCATCGGGCAGCACACCTGAATCCACCTTGCCAAGCCTCGGTCACTGGCAAGCGCGGTGTAGGTGCACGAAGCGGGCCGATTTCGGCTTCGAGGCAGTTCCAGCTTGCCAGGGCGGTCATGGCCATTGTCGTCGACCATTCCAAGGGTGGCAGACGCTGCGGGAAGCGGGCGGCCAGCCCTCCGGATGCCGCAGCACGATCATCGAACAGCTGTCGACCGCCGCACTCCCTGCAATGCGCCTGTACGCGAACTCCTCCTCGATATCCTTGGTCGCGGAGGCATCGGCAACATTGTCGGCCATGGCGTGCGGTTTCACGACAGCACCCGGCTCGATGGCCTCGACCGTGTCTGGTTGCGGATCGCCATCCCAGCAGGTCGTAGAGATCAGGACGGAGAGCCAGGAGGCGCAGGGTCCGCGCGGTGGTTCTCTTGCAGCGGCCTGGGGTTGCTGAGAAAACAGTTCTGCAGACCGCTTTCGAAGCTGGCTCGTTCAACTCCGCCGCCAAGCCGGGTCTTGAGGTTGTCACCCGGCGTCCTGTGCTCCTTCGATCGGCTTGTTGCGGTGACGCCCGCTCAGAGAAAGACTGAGAGGTTCATGGCAACGACATTCTGGTCGAGAAGCACCAGCCGCTCCTCAATCGTGAAGCCTGCGACGCCGACTTGAGAAAGCGTGTCGCGGCGCTCGCAGGCGAAGACCGCGGTGTCGATTTCGCGATGGTTGAAGTAGCAAATCAGGTTGGACACGACATTCAGCGCCTCGCCGTTGGCCTCCCGGTGCGCGATTCTCACGTTGCCGACAATGCGGCGGGTCCGTGGTGGCGGCTGCTCATTCCAGGCCATACCGGTTCTCAGCCTCGCGATTCGGAAAGCGAGCCCCTGGCGATCGTCATCGACATGGGCAACGCCGTCTTCGCCCGTCATTTCGAACCGTGCCATGCGTCCCATGACGTTTCGCCGGATGGGGATGCGGTAGGTTGCAGTCTCGCTGAAGAGAGCGAGCCAGTCCTCGAAACGGCGTTCGTCAAGCAAGGCGGCCTCGTCATAGAGGAAGGTCTCCACCCGGGCCTTGAGATCGGTATCGACCGGACGGCCCGGGAGGAGATCCGCCACGCTCATCGCGCCGCGCTCCGGATCGGACGCTCGACAAGCAGATCGGCTGGCGGGTAGTCCTGCGAGCCTATCAGTTGCGCCCAGCGGTGCATGTAGCCACGCGAACCCATCTCCGAGACCACTCCCGTCAGTCGGCCCCCACCGTTCTCCTGGGGCCGCGGCTCGCCGAGTCCCATGACGTTAAGAAGGCGATTCTTGCGGATCTGGTTGCCTCGGAGGTTTCTCTGAATCGCCGACCAGATATCGCCGTCGTCCTGTTCGAAAAGCCCCGCGAGTCCGAACGTCAGCACAGTGAACCTGGAAACCGCGCGCTTGATCTCCTCGGGAGCGTCGGCATCGACGAAGACATGGGACTCGACTTCCATCTCTTCGGGGCCCTTCGGTTGCCAGACGCGAATTGTCGGCGTTCCCTGGTAGAGCCATGAGAAGTTCGGAAAGATCGTGCCGTGGCTCTCCATCCTGGCGCGGCTCTCGCCCAGGCGTGCGACGACGTCGCTGCGACGGTCCAGGAAGAACTCGCGAAGCAGGGCCGGCATGATATCGAGGTCCGGGCTCTCCTCGGGCTCGGGTTCCCACCATCCGAACCCGTGACCGTGCGGGCTGCTGAACTGGCCGCCACCCGCGGAGGACGACTGCAGCGTTTCGTCGCTCCCCGTATCCTTGGTGCCCATTGCCTGATAGGGCGACTTGTGGGCGGTATAGACATGGTACATGTCCGTCGAGAACTGCTCGGCGCCGAGTTTCCAGTTGCTGGCCACGCGCCACTTGCTGACGCCATCCAGCAACTCGACGCCAGCCTCGCTGCGACCGAATGAGGCCTCCAGGTAGTAGTTGGCATCGCCCAGGTAGTCCTCCAGCGACGGAACGTCGGAAGAGAACGTGGCCCACACGAGACCGAAGACTGATTCGACGCGCGGCACTTCGACAAGTCCCAAACCGGGTTTGTCGAGGCCCTCGGCGAACACCTCCTCGTGCGGTACATGAATGAGCTTGCCGTCGAGGCCGTAGGACCAGCCGTGATAGGGGCAGGTGAAGGCCCGTGCGTTGCCGAACTCGGCGCGGCAAACCTTCATGCCGCGATGGCGACAGGCGTTGAGATAAACCCTGATCGTACCATCGCGCTGACGCATCGCGATGACCGGATCGGAGCCCATGTAGGTGGCGATGAAGTCGCCGGTGCGCTTGAGCTGCGCCTCGTGACACAGGAACAGCCAGGTGCGGCCGAACACGCGTTCCATCTCCAGCTCGTAGATCTCGGGATCGAAGAGGATGCGCGGTGCATAGCTGCCCGACGCGGCGTCCACCAGATGCTCGGCATTGCTGATCATGTCGCAAGCTCCTGCTCGCTGCCGGAATACCATACCGCATTCGCCACCGACAACGCCCATCCCGACTTCCTCGGGCCTTCGCACCGGGCGCCTGCTTCGGTCCGCTTCGCGGAGCCTCTCGGGCTCGTGGTCCCCTCAGGACTGTTGCACAGCGTCCAGTGCTGGCCGGCGGCCGGGATCCGGAGATTCATGCCGGTACTTCCCTCGCTACAGATCGACCGCGATCATGCCGCCAGGTTCCCGGGCCCTCGAACAGCATAATGCCACCCGCTGCTGGCGCTGGGGGCCCGACAGGACGAAATCGCGATGCTCCACGTCGCCCCGCGCGTAGCTCACGATGCAGGTGCCGCACAGTCCGTCGGAGCACTTGGTATCGACGTGCACGCCGACAGCCTCAAGAGCCTCACACGCGGTCTGATCGGTTCCGACCTCGATTCTCTCGCCCGATCGCATGAGTTCGATGACGAAGGGATGGTTCTCGCGGGCGGGCTGCTCGGGCAGCGTGAAGTACTCGCGGGCGAGCGCGTCGTCCGGCCAGCCCTTTGTCTCGGCCGTCGAGAACACGTCGTTCATGTAACGGTCGCTGCCGCAGGTGTAGAGCCGATAGCCGCGGCGAAAGCCCGGGATCAGGTCGTTGAAGTCAGCCCGGCCGCCCTCTCGCGAGAAATGGAACAGAACGCTCTCGGCCCAGGGCATGTCGCGCAGGCACGACGCAAACCCGCTCTCCTTCTCCGATCGGGCGCTGTAGTGAAACAGGAACGGTCGGCGCAACGCGTGCAACCGGTGCGCCATGGCGATCAGCGGCGTCACGCCGATGCCCCCCGCCATGAGAATCGACAACGCTGCGCTTTCGTCGAGCGGAAAGTGATTGCGTGGCGCGGAAATGTAGACGCGGAGGCCCTCCTTGAAGCTCCGCCAGGCCTGCAACGATCCGCCGCGCCCGGCGGACTCGCGCTGGATTCCGAGAACGTAGCTGGAGGCGTCGGCAGGGTCGCCCGCGAGCGAGAACTGGCGCGGAAACTCCGGCGCGATCATGACGTCGATGTGGGCGCCCGCCTCGAAGGGCGGCAGCTCGGTTCCGTCAGGACCGGCCAGTTCAAGACGCACGATATCGGGTGCCAGATCGTCGCGCCGCCGGATGACAACCGGGAAGACCGGCGGCGATCCGAGGCGGGACGCCACGCCGGGAGCGATGGTTGTCGTGTCTCCCCTCGCAAGCCGCCGCCGGTGCTCGGCAGGCGACAGGAGTGAACGATAGCGCGCGACCGCCGCGTCCCGGTCGACCGGCTGGACAACCGGCAAGGGAAGGGGCAACAGGTCGGCCGTGTAGGCCGCCAGCGATTCCTCCTCGGGGTTCAGTTTGAGTTCCCTTTGCAGCTGGCGACGGTTCGTGGCGGCAGCTTCGACGTACTTCGTCCGATCTTCATTGAGCTCGATGTCCCACCACCAGGTCTTGACCGGATTGATGGCGCCACGACCGAGGGTGTCGTCCAGTCTGGCGAGCATCCCGGCAGAGGCCGGCGCATGCATCGCCAGCCATCGGAACGCGCTGTCCGAGAAGAGTCCCTCGAGATTCCACGGACAGGTCTTCATGCAACGCCCGCACATTCCCCCCGCCGCATTGGTAATCCGGTAGCGCGTGCACTTTTCCGGATCGGAGCGCCAGATCTCGTAGCCGTTGAACATGACCTTCGGCCCGGCGGTTATCGCGCCCGAGGGGCACTCGCGCGCGCACTTGTTGCACTGCGCGCAGAAGTTCTGGAGCCCGAAGTCGATCGGCAAGTCGTGGGCCATCGGCATCGACGTGGTGATGGCCCCGGACTTCAGCCTTGGTCCCAGATAGGGATTGAGGATGACATCGCCGATCCGGCTCACCTCGCCGAGGCCGGCCAGAAGCAGGAGCGGAGGCTGAAGGACATCCCCTTCCATGACGGTGTGGACGCGTGCCGAATGGCCCAGACGGCGGATATGTTCGGCAACCACGCCGCCAAGCAGGGAGAAGCGCAGGTAGGCACGCATGGATTGCGCTACAGATATCCAGTCGTCCCCGCTCGCTCCCTCCATCGTCTCGTGGCCCTGATCGAAGAGCATGGATATGGCGTTGGCGTGATAGGGCTCGATCTCTTCGCCCGCACTGTCGTGGGAGTAATAGACCCAGTCGGGAGCCCGGGAGAGTCCCACGGCATCGGCCACAAGGTAGTAGCAGGCCGCCTTGATGTTGTCGGCGTTCCGCGCGGCGTCCGAGGTGGCCGGGGAAACCTCGCCCTTCGCCTCTCCGAACTGAAAGAGTGCGAGATTGCACAGGGCATCGTGGGCGCAGGCGCCTATCGGGCTCTTGTTGATGTAGTTCACGTCAATCGAGGCGTCCTGTGGCCGGCTGCCCAAATCGCCGTAGAGGGCGCGCTCGAACCAGTCAGCGCGCTTCGGCACCCGTGGCACACGTTCCTCGTCGATGAACGTGGTGGGATTCCTGACCCGTTTGATCCTCTCGAACGGATAGGGCCCCATCCGGTAGTCCCTCGAGGCAAAGGGATCGAAGTCCGATGCAGTTCGGACTCCGCCCAGTCCCGTGGCCCATTCGGGCCGGCGCAGCCAGCCGCCGCTGCGCGTCTCGCCGGGGTCGAGGGGCAGGTCCGGCGCCAGTTCCATTGTTGTCGTGATCGCGGCAAGTCCGAACCGACGACCGACAAAGGGATTGAGCAGAGCGCCCGTGGCTGGATCCGGAACACAGAGGCCTGCGGCAACGCCGAGGCGGTTGAGATCCACTTCCGTCGCCGTCAGCGTGTGGGCGCGCGCCTCATGGCCCATCAGGCGGATGTAACTCGCGATGACGACCGCCGTGTTGGCGTTCAGGACGGCCGCCCTTTCCATCTCCACTCCCTGGATCCAGTCCGCTCCCGGTTCATCGGACCTGGGTTTCCGCGTGTAGTGCGTCAGAAGGACGATGGCGCTTCGGTGGTGGCCAACATCGCCCCAGGCGCGCGCCATCGAAGCGAGAATGCCCTCGTAGTGTTCGTCCTTGAGCCAGACCAGGCCGGGCGGCACGCCCCGTGCGAGTTCCTCTCGGATGTCGTCGATGTCGGGATTCAACCGGGGAACGGCAAGGCTGTGACCGGGCACAAGCGTGGCAATACCGACCATCGAGGCGTCAAAGTAGTACGCCGCCGCTTTCAGATGATCGGCCCGCTGCTGCGGATCACAGGGGATCTCTGCTTGCTCGTGCACGACATCGCCGCCGCGCACCGTGTCCATCATTGCGAGATAGCGGCGGATCGCCGGACCGATGGAAAGATCCGGATAGTCCGTCCGCAGCGTCTCCATCGGCATGACGTCTGCATTGTCGCCGAGGTGTTCCTTGCGGCGCAGCGTCTCCAGAGGAAAGGGACCCAGATGAACCGGGCGGTTCTTGTATGAAAAAAACCTCATGAACGTTGTCCGGCAGACCCCTCCAACGGTGACGCCCTCCTCGCCGGCATCACTTCGCAAGCCATGATCTTACCCCCATGAGATAGCATCCTCCGCGCACTCCCGCGAACAGGTTCTCCTCGACAGGCTCCGAACCGGCGAAACCGGGCAGGTGCGCAACACTCGTTCTCGGTCAGCGGACGAACGGTCATGGAAACTCTCGTCTCCGCCTTGTCTTGCTTGCGACCTCAAGGCGGACGCGAGGCATGGCCCCCGCCCGATTGCACCGGAAGCGACGGAAACCGACCTCGTTTCATGCACATGGTTCACGAGTGAAACCGGAATCCCCTACGTCTCGAACAGCGCCCGCGGACTTCCCATTTCGTAGTAGCCCAGGAAGCCGGAATTCTCTCTGCCGGAGCCGTCGTAGATCTCGTAGCCCAGGAGTTCGCGGGCGCGCACGGGCAGGCGCGCGACGACTTCGAGCGGCAGGTTGAGATAGCTGTTTTCGACCGGCCGCAGCCACCCCAGGCAATAGGAGAACGAGATGGCGCGTCGTCTCGCGCCGTCGGTGTTGGCGCCGCCGGCATGCGTGCAGTCGCCCCGGATGACGGCGATCGAGCCGGTCGGCATCACGGCCTGCGCGACTTCTTCGGCGGCGGGCTCGCGCTCGTCCTCCCACAGGTGGCTGCCGGGCACGACGAGCGTGGCGCCGTTCGTTGCGGTGAAATCCGTGCCGGCGAGCATGATGTTCATCTGCAGGAGCTTTGCGCCGACCCGCGGCCAGACGGGCCAGGAGCCGTCGTCAACGTGGAAGCGCTGCGCGGTCTCCCCGCCCCTGATCTCGATCAGCTCGCCGGCGCTGAAGAGGTAGCTGGAGCAGTGCGGCAACAGGTAGTGATCCATCAGGGTCAGCAACCGCGCGTCGATCATGAGTTCGGCAAAGCTCGGCGCCTTGGCAACCAGTCCGTGCAGGCGCACCGTCCGGTCACCCAGAAACTCGTCGATCGCTTCGTTGCCGAAGACGTATCGCCTCGCCTTGTCGACGGCGGGCTGTATCTCGGCGTTGAAGCGTTCGAGCCAATCCGCCGTTACGAAATCCCTCACGATTGCGACGCCGTCTGCGTCAACGGCCTCGATGATGTCCTCGACACCGGCATCGCCCGGCAGAAA
>JAJEBJ010000301.1 GCA_022822575.1 Alphaproteobacteria bacterium
AGCCCACGCCGCAGTAGGGACAGACGCTGTCCACCTGCCTTGCCGGTGCCGACCGGCCGATGCCGGCGTCGTCGATGAGGGACTTCTCCATGAGGGCACCGGTGGGACATGACTGGACGCATTCCCCGCAGGCGACACAGGTCGATTCACTCATGGGATCGTCGAAGTCGAAGACGATTTTCGAGTGCGGACCGCGCCAGGCCATGCCGATGACGTCATTGACCTGGATGTCGCGGCATGCCCGTTGGCAGCGGTTACAGTGGATGCACGCGTCGAGGTTGACAGCCATCGCCGGGTGGGAGAGGTCAGGTGCCGGCCGTGATGCGCGCCGGGGGAATCGGGAATCGTCGAGATCCATCTCGCTGGCCCATCGCCAGAGTTCGGATGTGGAGGTGTGGGCGCGCTGTTCCACGGGCTGGTCGGCAACGAGAAGTTCAAGCACGGTGCGGCGCGAAGCCTCTGCGCGTGCGCTGGCACTGTGTACAACCATCTCCGGTGTCGGTTGGCGGATACACGAGGCAGCGAGAGTACGTTCGCCCTCGATTTCGACCATGCACAGGCGGCAGTTCCCGTCTGCGGCATAGTCCTGCATCTCGGTATGGCAGAGGTGGGGGATATGCGTGCCCGTGCGTCGCGCCACCTGCCAGATCGATTCGCCTGGATGTGCGGTGACGGTTTTCCCGTCCAGCGAGAAGGTGATGGTGTCGCTCACTCCACATCCTCCGGAAAGTACTTGAGGACAGTCAGTATGGGATTGGGTGCGGCCTGACCCAGCCCGCAGATCGAGGCGTCCGCCATCACCTGGCAAAGATCCTCGAGGAGTGGGGCATTCCAGGCGCCACCCTCCATCAGGGCCACCGCCTTCTCGCAGCCGACACGGCATGGCGTGCACTGGCCGCAGCTTTCGTCCTCGAAGAACTTCAGGAGGCTGACAGCCACATCCGACATGTTGTCCTCGTCGGACAGGATCACGATGGCCGCCGAGCCGATGAAACCGCCGTGGGGCTGGATGGTGTCGAAGTCGAGCGGCACGTCACCCAGTGAGGCGGGCAGGATGCCACCTGAGGCGCCGCCGGGCAGCCAGCCCTTGAACCGGTGGCCTTCCGCCATGCCGCCGCAGTACTCGTCGATCAGTTCGCGCACCGTGATGCCGGCCGGCGCGAGCTTGACGCCGGGATTCGCGACCCGCCCGGAGACGGAAAAACTGCGCAGGCCGCTGCGTCCGTGACGACCGTGATCGGCGAACCAGTCGGCGCCGTTCGACAGGATCCCCGGCACCCAGTAGAGAGTCTCGACATTGTGGACGAGTGTCGGTCGATCGAAGATGCCGACCTTGGCGACAAAAGGCGGCCGGTGGCGTGGCAGACCGCGTTTGCCCTCGATGGATTCGATCATCGCCGATTCCTCGCCGCAGATATAGGCGCCGGCGCCACGACGCAGGTGAATCCGCGCCGCGCCCTCGAGGCCGGCGTCGGCGAGACGCGCCAGTTCGCGCGTCAGGGCCAGGCGAATCCCCGGATACTCATCGCGCAGATAGAAGTAGACGTCGGTCGCCTCGACCACCCAGGCGGCGATCAGCGTACCCTCGATGATGCGGTGAGGTTCGGTCTCGAGATAGTGGCGGTCCTTGAAGGTGCCGACCTCGCCTTCGTCGGCATTGACGGCCATCAGTCTCGGTCCGGTCTCCATGCGCACGAAGCGCCACTTTCTTCCAGCTGGAAACCCGGCGCCTCCCAGACCACGAAGCGATGCCGACTCCATGGTGGCAATGATGTCGTCGGGAGTGTGCCTGCCGGCAAGGATCTCCCGCAACATGGCGTAGCCGCCCGCGGCAAGGTAGGCGTCGAGATCCTGATAGTCCGGCACCCTCGCCTCGAGATCTCCGCTCTCGACCGCCGTCCGGACCAGAGCGGCATCGGCATGATCGATGTCGTTCAGACCCACCTTGACAGCGGGAGCAGCGGCACATCGTCCCATGCAGGGCGCCCGCACCACCCTGACATCGGATCCGAGGGTGTCGGAGAGAGTGCCGCAGAGGTCATCGGCGCCGGCCATGGCGCAGGACAGACTCTCACACACCCTGACCGTGATGGGAGGCGGCGGTGGTTCACCCTCCCTGACGACATCGAAGTGGTGATAGAACGTCGCAACCTCGAAGGCTTCCGCCATGGGGATAGCGAGGGCGTCGGCAAGGGCTTTCAGGTGCCGGTGCGAGATGTGACGGTAGCGGTCTTGGATGAGATGAAGGTATTCGATCAGGAGATCGCGCCTCGGCGGCGCAGCACCGAGAAGTGCGGCGATCTCTGCCGCCGCCTGCGGTTCGGCCTGACGTCCCCTTGCGGTTGCGCGCGACCGCCTCTTTCTCGCTCCCGGTGACCGGAAAGCGGAACCGCCTCGATCCATCATCAAACCTGTCTGCATTCCTGAGAAAGGGGGGGAACCATGCCGGATGACACGTCGGGTGTCATCCCCCGGTGCCGGATGTAGCAGCCTCAGCCGGATTCGGAAAGGGGAAGTGACAGCTTGCCATCCGTCCGGGCGCCACCTCCCGCAGCAACGGGGCCTCTGAACGGCACTTCTCCCTGGCGAAGGGACAGCGGGTGTGGAACTCGCAGCCCCGGGGGCGGTTCATCAGTGACGGGATTTCTCCCTCGAGTTCCAGCTTGTCGCGGCGCCTGTCGGGATCTGGTTCCGGCACTGCGGCCAGCAGGCCCAGGGTATAGGGATGGGCCGGATTGGCGAAGATCCCGTCGGTGTCGCCTGTCTCGACAAAGCGCCCCAGGTACATGATGGCAAGGCGGTCGCTGACATGGCGCACCACCGGGAGGTTGTGGGTGATGATGAGATAGGAGAGACCGAGTTCACGCTGAAGGCGGTTCATCAGATTGAGAATCTCGCCCTGGACGGAGACATCGAGTCCGGCCGTCGGCTCGTCGGCAATGATCAGGCGTGGCTCCAGGGCCAGCGCCCGCGCCACCCCGACGCGGCGTGCCTGTCCGCCCGACAGCTGGTGAGGATAGGCTCCCAGAAACCCCTCGTGGAGGCCCACCAGATTGAGCAGCCTCCTTGCGTCGCGGGAACTCTGGCGCCCGGGAATGCGGTGGATGTGGAAGGGTTCGGTAACAAGATTGCGGACAGTCTTGCGGGGCGACAGGCTGGCTACGGGATCCTGGAACATCATCGCCACATGGCGTCGGATGACCCTGAGGCGAGCGTCGTCAAGGCCGCGCAGCTCCGTTCCATTGAAGGTGATGCTGCCCTCGGCCATCTCCACGAGACCGATCACGGCGCGCCCCAGGGTGGTCTTTCCCGAACCCGATTCACCGACCAGCCCGAAGGTCTCCCCCTCGTTAAGGTTAAAGGAGACCTGCATCACGGCATCTATATGGGGATCGGTCAGTCCCTGGATGAGCGATTTGACGGGACCGGCGGTGCGGAATCGGACGCGGAGTCCCTCGACGTTGAGCAACTCAGGCATCACGCACCTGGAAGCACCGGGCCTGGTGCACGGCGTTGACGTCATAGGTGGCGGGCGCGGAATCGGAGCAGGGCGCATAGCGCTCCGGGCAACGTGGCGCGAAGATGCAACCCTGCGGCAGGTCGATCAGGTCCGGAACGCTGCCCGAAATCGTCGGCAGGTCGCGGCGCTTTTCCGCGATGCGCGCCGGATCACAGTCGAGCAGCATGCGCGTATAGGGGTGCTGCGCCCTGTGAAAGAGGTCGTGGACTTCTCCCTGTTCGACGACCTCTCCGGCATACATGACCACCACTTCGTCGCACAGTTCGGCAATCAGCCCGAGATTGTGCGAGACGAACAGCATGGAACAGCCGAAGCGGGCGCACAGGTCCTTCATGAGGTGAATGATCTGCGCCTCGAGGGTGACATCGAGGGCGGTCGTCGGCTCGTCGGCGATGAGCAGACCCGGATTCATCATCAGCGCCATGGCGATGCAGATTCGCTGGCGCATGCCGCCGGAGAACTGGTGCGGATAATCGGCAAGGCGCTGTGCCGGATCGGGGATGCCGACTTGGCCCAGCATGTCGGTGGCAAGGCGGCGCTTGTCGGCCATGGACATGTCGAGCCGGTAGAGAATGTCGGCCATCTGGGTGCCGATGGAGATCACCGGGTTGAGCGCCGTCATGGGGTCCTGGAACACCATGGAGATTTCCTGGCCGCGGATACCGCGCAGGTCCGCCGGACTCATGGCGAGAACATCACGCCCCTTGAAGACCACGGAGGACGAGTCCGCCACCACGGCATTGGCCGCCAGCAGGCGCAGGACACTGTTGATCAGGGTCGACTTGCCGCAGCCCGATTCGCCGACGATTCCGACGATCTTGTTGTCGGGCACCGTCAGATCGACATGGCGAAGGGCACGCACCGTGCCGCGACCCGTGAGAAAGTCGACAGAGAGGTCGCGCACCTCCAGAACCGTGTCGCGGCGATCGTTCATCGGTCCTTCTTGAGCTTGGGGTCGAGGACGTCGCGCAGCGCCTCGCCGAGGAAGGTGAATCCAAGGGTGGTGATGATGAGCGGGATTCCGCCAGCAATGACGAGCCACGGTGTGTTGCGGATGAATCCGTAGCCGTCATTGAGAATCGAGCCCCAGGACGGTGTCGGCGGCTTGACGCCAAGTCCGAGGAAGGAGAGGCCGGCCTCGATGGTGATGACCACCGGGATGTCCATGCTGGCGAGGATGAGGAGAGGTTGCACGATGTTGGGCACGAGGTGGGAAAACATGATGCGCGGCACGCCAGCACCGAGCGCCCGCTCGGCAAGAATGAACTCTGTGCTCTTGGTCGCCAGGGTCGATGCCCTGGCAATGCGGGCATAGCCTGGTGTGGTGGTGACAATCACGACGAAGATGATGGTCTCCAGACTCGGTCCCACCACCGTGATCACGGCCAGTGCGAACATGATGACAGGAAAGGCGCGCACGGAATCGAAGAACCACATCAGGAGG
>JAJEBJ010000327.1 GCA_022822575.1 Alphaproteobacteria bacterium
CAGTTTGGGCGAACGGTCGCGATAGAGTTCCTCCATGGCGACGGGACCGTCGGCGAGTGCGGCCCACAGGTGACGCTGGGGCCGCGAGAGACCGGATGGTTCACGGGGGGGCTGACGCAGGCGAAGCGCAAAGACGCCGTCCCACTCGAGCGGCCAGGCTCGCCTCACCTGTCCGGCGAGGATGTCGATGACGCCGGGGTAGCGGTGGGCGAGCAGAGACAGAGGTACCGCACGGCGCGGACCGACGGTCAGCCGCCCCTTCTCGTCAAGGCGAATCTCGCTGTCGCCGCCCAGACCGCTGGTGTAGGCGGCCACCGCGCGCACCATGGTGTGGTAACCGCCGACCCGCGCACCCCTGGTATCGAGTTTGGGCTGCCCGTTCTCGACCAGGGCGATGTCGGTGGTGGTTCCGCCCATGTCCGAGATGAAGGCGTTGTCGAGACCGGAAAGATGCCGGGCGCCGATCACGCTCGCCGCGGGTCCGGAGAGGATGGTTTCCACCGGGGTCTCCAGCGCGGTGGCGGCATCGATCAGGGACCCGTCACCCTTGACGGCCATGACCGGGGCCTTGATCCCGCGGTCTGTCATCAGCGTGGTGACCGTGACGATGAGTTCCTGGATCATGGGGATGAGCCGGGCATTGAGGAGCGCCGTCAAAGCGCGGCGCGGCGCATCGAGTTCGGAGCTCAGGCTGTGGCCGCAGGAGACCGGAAGGCCGGTCGACCGGCGCAGCATGTCGCGCACCGCGATCTCGTGCGCCGGATTGCGGACCGAGAACATCGAGGAGACAGCGAAGGCCGAGACCGAGCCGGCCACTCGGAGGGCCTCTGATTCCACGTGATCGAGATCGAGAGGAGCAGTTTCCTCGCCCAAGGCGTCGTGGCCTCCACGGGCCCTGATCAAAGGCCCTCCGGCCAGGGCGCTCATGACGTCATTCCTGGTTCCGTCATCAGGTGCATGGCCGACAAGAATGAGCGCTGACGGACTGCCCCGGCCCTCGACGATGGCATTGGTGGCGAGCGTGGTCGAGACCGACACGAGGGCGATCGTGCCTGCGTGGTCGCCGAGCACCGCATCGACGGCGGCGGCGATGCCGATCGTCAGGTCTTGCCGTGTGGTCAGCGCCTTTGCCGTCCCGAGGGGTCCCCGGGTGGTGTCAAGCAACACGGCATCGGTGTAGGTTCCGCCGGTATCGATACCCAGCATCAGCGCCAAGGCGTGGTCTCCCGGATAGTGCGTAGGCTGAACTATGGTCAAAACGCAGGCCGGAAGCGAGAGGCCCCGGTCATGTGGAAGTGGAGGGATCAGATGGGCATGACGCACAAGGAAAGAACGCTGAAGTTTCTGCGGCCGGAAGCCGAGACGATCTTCTCACTCGACGAGTACCGCCGCCGGCTGGACCGGGTGAGAGCGGCGATGGCCGCCAGCCACATCGACACCCTCTATCTCGCGTCACCGGAGTCCGTCTGCTACCTCTCCGGCTATCGCGCCGAGTGGTACCAGGCCCAGGGACCGACGGCCTGGCTGCCTGTCACCGGGATCGCCGTTCACGTCGATGCGGACGACTTCATTCACATCGAGGTGCAGAACGAAGAGATCCTGGCGGGATTCACGACGGTCAGCCGGGATCTGCGCATCTTCGGCGGCGACGCCCAGCCCTCCGAGGATGTGATCGGCTTCATCGTCCAGGCCCTCGACGGCGAGGGCTGGCTCAAGGGAAGGGTCGGCCTGGAGATGCACAGCTACCGGCCGAACCGCGCTGCAAGCGAGCGACTGCAGGCAGGTTTCGAGGCGCGCGGTGCGACAGTGGTCGACGGCAGCGACATCGTCAACGGCGTGCGCCGGATCAAGTCGCCTGCCGAACTCGCCTTCATCCGCACCGCCGCCAGGATCGGTGACATCGGCATGCAGACGGCCATCGACACCATTCGCCCTGGTGTCACGGAACTCGAGGTCTGGGGCGAGATGGTGCGCGCCATGGCCCGTGCCGGGGGCGAACCCTCGTCGATCACCATGCCGGTATCCTCGGGCGCGCGCAGCGCCACCATGCATGCCCTGGCGACGCGACGGCAGATCATGCCGGGCGATGTCGTCAACGTCGACATCTGTGGCGTCTGGCACCGCTACCACTCGAACATCGCGCGCACCGTGTGTGTCGGTGAACCGCACCCCGAGGTGTCGCGCTATCTCGACGCCGTCACCGGGGTCAAGGCCATGCTGGCGGAGGTTCTCCGCCCGAATTTGCCGGTGCGCGAACTTCTTGAGGTCATCGAAGCCTACTACCGCGACACCGGCATCTGGCAGGATCAGTGCTGGATCGGCGGCTATGACCTGGGCCTTTCATTTCCGCCGGACTGGGTCGGACCGTGGTTCTGGGATGTTCACAACGATCCCGGAGACGAGGTGTTCGAGTCCGGGATGGCGTCCAACTACGAGGCCAACTTCTACCTGCCGCAGGATGCCGGCATGTCCATGTTCATCGACATGATGATGTTCACCGACGACGACGCGGGCTTCCTGCACCGCGTCCCGGCGCGGACTGCCGTGGTCGAGTAGGGGAACGGTTGCCCGTCAGGCGTCGGCAGGCCGGATCCTGACATCGACCTCGAGGGCGGCCTGGCTCCCGCCCAGCAGAATTCCGCGGGTCGGCGAGACGTCGGAAAAGTCGCGTCCTGTCGCAACGCGGATATGACCGGGGCCGTCGATGCTGTCGTTGGTGGGATCGAAGGCCGTCCAGCCGACATCCGGGAAGCGACACTCCACCCAGGCGTGGGTGGTGT
This sequence comes from Alphaproteobacteria bacterium, assembly GCA_022822575.1. Taxonomy (GTDB): domain Bacteria; phylum Pseudomonadota; class Alphaproteobacteria; order SP197; family SP197; genus SP197. Next base: position 2,781 of record JAJEBJ010000327.1, read on the forward strand.
GATACCCGGGATTCCCTTCTTCGTCGGGGCACAGGAACCCGGACACATAGCGGCTCGGTATGCCCCAGGAACGGGTGATGGCGATCATCAGGTGGGCGTAGTCCTGGCACACCCCCTGGCCGGTCGCCAGGACGTCCTCGATGGTGGACTGCGTGGAGGTGCTGCCCGGAACGTAGTTCAGGATGCGATGGAGCTGACTTGAGAGATCCCGCGTGCTGGCCAGCGGGTCGGCGCCCGGCGCGATGGCGTGGCGCTCGAGAAATGCCGTCAGCGAGGCGGAAGGACACGTCAGCCTGCTCGGGTGAAGCCATTCCCAGTCTTCAAAGGGACGCGACGCGGCGTGAAGCCTCTCCCAGGCGTTCTCTCCGAGGTCCGCCGGATGGTCGGTGCCCGGGGCGGGTACCACCACCGAGCGCGCCTCGATCTCCAGCTGGTCGTGCTCCTCGAGGAGAGACAGCACGTGACGGTGGTTGCCGAAGCAATCCACGTCGTCTGTCATCCGCGATTCGGGGCGGGTTTCCAGGGAAAAGGAAAGGAGTTCCTGGCCACGATCATGACACGGCCTGAGGCAGCACATGAGAACGCTCCCGGTTGCCGGTTCAGAGAAGCGGTACCGGGTTTGATGGATGACCTCGAAACCGGCAGGGAGTGTCACGCTTGTTCCCTTCCGATCGCGTATTCGAACCAGGCGCCGGTCACGAGACCGTGCAGGTCGCGTGCGTCCTGGGCGGTCTCGTCAAGCAAGGAAAGCCGGTCAGTGCTGTCCGGCCAGTCGTACACTACCCGGGCCTTCATTCTGCCGGCGAGACGCCTGGCTGCAGCCGCCGTCTCCGGGCTTCCTGCCTCGGCACCAAGGGCGTCAAGGCATGATTCGGCGGATGTGAGAGAACCCAGAAGCGATCCCTGCAGAAGTGGATCGGTGATCACGAGGGCGAGGATCTGTTCGGGCTTCCTCTCCATGCCGTGAACACGTTCAAAGGCGTCAAGCGCTTGGCATGCCCGCAGCAGGCTGGTCCATTCGTGATCCCCGGCGCCTTCGGGAACGCGGCAGTGTGTGGTCACCAGAGCGGTCATGAGCTGGATTCGTTCGATGAAGACGCCAAGCTGCAGGAACTGCCATCCTTCGTCACGATACATGGTTGCCGCGGCGAACCCGTCGAAGGTCTTGATGGTTCTCGCCATCCGCGCATAGAACGCTTCCGGCTCCCGAGCCCAGATGTCCTGGATATCAAGATCCTTGATGTCCAGCCATGCGAGATTGAGATTCGTCCACATCCCGCTGGAGATGCAGTGACGCATCTGTCGGGCGTTTTCCCGGCCTGCCGCAAAGCAGCTCCTCATGGAGTTGGGATTGCTGCGTTCGAAGGTGAGATCGCCGGCAAGGGTGTAGGAATCCGCCAGGGCATAATCTTCGCTGTGATCCGGCTCGAGATCACCGGCCGGGGGACTGGTGCCCAGACTGCCGTAGATGCGCCGCCAGCCGAAGTGGATCTCCGCGAGCGGTCTGTCAACCAGCGCCCTCGTCTGCAGTTCCAGCAGGCGGGCGATGAACTCCGAGCGCTCGAGATAGCGGCTCATCCAGTAGAGACCCTGGGCGCTGCGGGCGAGGATCATGATCCCAGGACCCAGAGATCCTTGCCGCCGCCGCCCTGGCTGGAGTTCACGACAAGGCTCCCCTTGACGAGCGCGACTCGGCAGAAGGCGCCCGGTACGATACGGGTGTCGCGGCCACGGAGCACGAAGGGCCGAAGGTCCACGTGACGCGGCTCGAGGTGTTCCCCGACGAGACAGGGCGCCCGGGAGAGCGGCAGCACCGGCTGGGAGATGAAGTCCGCGGGATTGTCCCTGATGCCCCTGGCATAGGCCTCGCGCTCGTCCGGTGTCGCATGCGGTCCCACCAGCATGCCGTATCCCCCCGATTCGCCGACCCGCTTGACGACGAGGTTCTCGAGATTGTCGAGGGTGTATTCAAGGTCCTCCGGGCGGCGGCACAGGAAGGTCTCCACATTGGCGAGAAGCGGTTCCTCGCCCAGGTAGTAGCGGATCATGTCGGGAACATAGGCATAGACGCTCTTGTCGTCCGCCACGCCTGTGCCGGGCGCGTTGGCCAGGGTGACATTACCGCGCTTGCAGGCATTCATGAGACCGGGCACGCCGAGCAGCGAGTCGGGACGGAAGACGAGCGGATCGATGAAGTCGTCGTCGATGCGCCGGTAGATCACGTCCACCTTCCTGAGCCCCCGGGTGGTGCGCATGAACACGTACCCGTCATCGAACACGAGATCGCGTCCCTCGACGAGGGATGCGCCGATCTCCTGAGCCAGGAACATGTGCTCGTAGAAGGCGGAGTTGAAGACACCGGGCGTGAGAAGGACGATGCACGGATCGTCGCTTTCTTCGGGAGCGAGACCGGCGAGAGTGTCGCGCAGCACCTCTCCGTAATGTCCGATGTCGCGCACCTTGTAGCGCCGGTAGAGGCGGCGCAGGTTGCTCTTTACCGCGGCCCGGTTTGCCAGCATGTAGGACACCCCGGAGGGCACCCTGAGGTTGTCTTCCAGGACCATGAATCCGTCGGTCGTGCGTACGATGTCGGTGCCGCAGACCGCCACCCAGGTGTCGTGGGGAACGGTCATGCCACGCATCTCGACCCGGTACTGGGGACAACCACGGACCAGGTCCGCCGGGATCACCCCGTCGGCGATGATGCGCGCCTCGCCGTAGACATCGCCGATGAACCGGTTGAGGGCGTCGACGCGCTGGGTGAGACCGGCCTCGATCTGCTGCCACTCCTCAGCGGTCAGGATGCGCGGGATGCAGTCGACGGGAATGATCCGTTCCTGGGCCTCGTCATCCCCGTATACGGTGAACGAGATTCCCTCTTCGGCGAACGACCGCCTCACCCGCTCCTGGATCAGCGCAAGTTCGCTGCCGGGAAGGGCCTGCAGCGCGTCATCGAGCAACCGGCAGTGGTTGCGAGGCGCACCGTCGGCGCCGTACATCTCGTCGTGGATAGTCTCGTCAAGATCGTAGGCGTTGCCGGTCACGCTGCATCCATTTCGTGGTTCAGCGAATCGCCGGGAGAGTGGCCATCGGTGAGGATCAACCACGCCTCTCCGTCGTTCGTTCACGGGGTTCCACAATAGAGAATCGATGACGATTCCACCAACCCTCAGGCGCCCGGCGCGCCGCGGGACCGGTCGGTTTCAGCTTCTGGAGGGCAGGTGGCCTCTCACCGGGTCATGCGTCCTGGGAGCGGACGATGAAATGACGCGCGGTCGCGAACAGGGCGAAGAGCAGGCCGCCCGTGGCGCAGAATACGATGAGCCCGTGGGGATTCCACAGTCCCATGGCGTAGCCCGCCGCCGGGGGTCCGATCAGGTGTCCGAGTTCGTAGACAAAAATGAACGTGGCATTGGCTGGGGCCAGTTCGGAAGCCCTGAATCTCTGGCCGATCTGTGCCAGTCCGCAGGTGTAGATTCCGCCCATGATGCCACCCCACACGAAGAGTGTGGGCCACACCAGCCAGGGATGGTGGAGGACGAACGGGAAGGAGATGGTGAAGAGCGAGATGGCGAGAGCAAAGACGATGAGCAGGATGCGCTTGTCGAACCGGTCAGCGAGCATGCCGACCGGGTACTGAAGCATCACGCTACCCGCGGCCATCGTGATGAGAAGAACGATCGCTTCGTCCTCCGTATAGGACTGGCGGCCGGCATAGATGAGAAAGAACACGAAGAGTGCCCCCATCATCGCTCCATCCACGAGGGCCGCGACCATGGTGGCGGGTGCCCGCCTGGCGGCGGCGAGCAGGCCGAATCCGGCCTGCGTGGTGATTCGGGGCGCCAGGTTGCGTGCCAGAACGAGAGGCAGGACGGCGGGAACCAGGATCGCGACGACAATGACGAAGGGCAGGATGCCCTGGGTGCCGACGACAAGCAGCACCGGCAACCCGGCAAGATAGGCAGCCGAGAGAGCGGTCACGTAGATGGCCATGACCCGGCCACGGGTGCGGTTGTCGGCGAGCGTGTTGATCCAGGTCTCGCTGACGACCCAGTGGAGTGCGGTGCCGATGCCGAGCGTAAACCTCAGGGGGAACCAGGCCCACACGTTGTCGAAGACGGGCAAGAGGGCGATCGACACGAACATGAGAATGAAGCCGAGATAGAGGGCGTACATGGTGCCCAGCCATTCCACGATGCGTGGCATGAAGATCGTGGCGATCAGCAGTCCTGCCGGCCCGGCCGCGTTGTTGAGACCGATGAGCCAGCTCGCCGTTGCCCGTTGCTCGAGGATGAGTGACAGCAGCGGCATGCAGATGGAAAACGTCAGCGAAGCGGCAAAGACACTCGCAATGACCGCCGCGATGCTGCGCCCCCTGGCGCTCAGGCGAATCACCGGCGTGACAGCCCAGGGAAGGTCAAGACGGCACACTCCATGAATGAGTTGGCCCCGGGATCATCACGGGCGCCGAACGTGTGGTGAAGCCATGGCACAGATTGCCGGCGACAACAATCATGTGCCTGTCCTACCATTGGCCGCAGAAGGGTGGCCGTGACGGCCGACGAGGTGATCGTTGGACAACATTCCCCGCGGCATCGCTCTCACCCTGATATCGATTGTCTTCTTCGTGGCCCTGGACTCGATCGCGAAGATCATGACGCAGACCCTGCCGTCACTGCAGATCGCCTGGGGACGGTACGTGTTTTCCGTTGTCCTGCTGCCCTTCCTCATCTCCCCGCGGCTGCTGATCCCGGCCCTGCGCACCAGGCGCCTCGACCTGCAGATGGCCCGCTCGGTCCTGCTGGTCTCGGTCACCTGCGCATTCTTCATCGCCATCCGCCACATCCCGCTGGCCGATGCCGTCGCCATCGGCTTTGCCGCGCCCTTCATCACCACCGCGCTCGCCATACCGGTGCTGGACGAGAAGGTCGGCATCCGCCGCTGGACGGCGATCGCCATTGGTTTCGCAGGCGTCATGATCGTGCTTCGACCCGGATTCGAGGAACGCCACTGGGCCTACTTCCTGCCGCTGGGGGTCGCCGCCGGGATGGCCACCTACAATGTCCTCACCCGCCTGGTCAACCGCTATGACGAGGCCCGCACGAGCATGGCCTACAACAACGTGGCCGGCGCCTCGGTCATGTCGCTGGTGGTCCTCCTGCTTCCGGGGCAGTGGACGCCGCCCGGTGCCCTCGACTGGCTCATGCTGGCCCTGCTCGGCGGCTGCGCCATGACCGGCCACTACTGCCTGATTCACGCCTTTCGCCACGCCCCGGTCTCGGCCCTGGCGCCCTTCACCTATTCGCACATGATCCTCGCCATGATCGCCGGACTCCTCGTCTTCGGCGAGGTGCCGGACTTTTGGACCCTGGCGGGCGTCGCCGTCATCGCCGCATCGGGCCTCTACATCTTCCACCGTGAAGCGACCCTGAGGGCGCGAGCAACCCGAAGGCCGGAGAACTGAGAAACGGTGTCCTGGCACGGCGCCTTCTGACGGTCCCGATTCCGCTCCGTCAATGGTAATCGGCGCTGTTTAGAATCCGTTCGACTTCACTAATGGACGCCAGGATCTCTTCGAACGACGGAGCGGCACCGAAGATCATGGCCGTCGTGTTGGCGTAGTCGTTTTCGAGCGCACGAGCCATTGCGCCCGTCGGTGCAATCGCAAACGTGCCCGGAAGGGCGGAAGAAAGATCGTAGTCGGTCCGGTCGAAGAACATGCGGGCGTGGTGAACGCAATCGGCGCCCAGAATTCGATCGGCGAGCGCCGCTTCGCCGACATCAGAATGAAGCAGGCAATGGAGATCGTAATAGTGCCGTGACACACGCTGTCCCTCCTGTCGAAGAAGTCCCCGCCGCTCGTACCAGCGGCGCAGGCCGTGCATGATTACGACCTTGTCCCAGAAGGTGCGGGTGGCGTCGATGGTGGTCACTTTGTCGGTTGTCAGATCGAGGCCGGCGGCATCCTCAGCGATGTAGGGCTGGATCGTGACCAAGCGGTGCGGGTCGAGAGCCGACTTTGCACCGGCTTCGATGCGGACCGCCGGCTGCACGTAGGCTTCGTCGCGCGGCTCTACTTCGGGATACCAAACAAGCAATGTCTGTCCGTCGGGATCAGCGTGATCGATCTCGATACGGCCGGCTCCGGCGGTGGCGTCTGCGAGTTGCGCGTCCAGGAACTCCCGGAGCGGACCGGTGATGTACGTGCGGCACGCGTCCCTGATCATGTCCAGCCTGGCTCGACGCCTTTTTCTTGACAGGGATTCCAGTTCCTCGACGGACACCGGTTGGTCGAGGTCTTCCCGGAAGACCGTGATGTCGATGTCCTCGGAGAAACGCTCGATCAGGCCATAGGCTTTCGACAGGGATGTGCCGCCCTTGAAGAGCAGGCGGGGGCCTTCAGCGGATCGTTCACGATAGAGCGCGTTCAACGTCCAGCAGACCCAGAAGTCCTTTTCTACATTGCCGACTGGAGCGCCGAGGCGGTTGGCGGTCGCGAGAAACAGATCGAGCCGGTCGCGTGGCCTTGCGGCAATGAGATCACTGTAGGCAGCGGTAGTCATTGCCGTAGTTCGTCCGTGTCGACAGGGATGAGCAGACCGCGCAGAAACTCCTGCATCCAGATCGGCAGGGCTGAGAGACCTGCCCGGAGATCGTCCCGGATCGATTGGCCGTGTCGGGGGTCGGCAAGCAATTCACGCAATTTGGCCTCGACGCGCTGGCGC
>JAJEBJ010000339.1 GCA_022822575.1 Alphaproteobacteria bacterium
TCAACGAAAAGTACACCATCGACCGGGACCTGGAGTGCCGAGAGGTCTTTCGCACGACGAACGACGCCCACCCCGGCGTCAGGAAGGTCCTGGAGCAACCCGCGATCAACCTGGGCGGTCCGATCGCGGCGCTGTCGGAGGGTCATTTCCCCTGCACCTACGCGGGGCTCTACTTCCGGCCCGCGCAAACGAGGGCCATGTTCGAGGCCAATGGATGGTCCAGGGTCGCGGCCTTCCAGACCCGCAACCCGATGCATCGGAGCCATGAGCACCTGGCCAAGATTGCCGTCGAGATCTGTGACGGGCTTCTCATTCATCAGGTGCTCGGCGCTCTCAAGCCCGGTGACATTCCGGCAGACGTGCGGGTCGACGCGATCAACGCGCTGGTGGAGAACTATTTCGTGCCCGGAACAGTCATCCAGGCTGGTTATCCCATCGAGATGCGCTATGGCGGCCCGCGCGAGGCATTGTTGCACGCAGTCTTTCGCCAGAACTTCGGATGCACGCATCTCGTGGTCGGCCGCGATCATGCCGGTGTGGGAGATTTCTATGGTCCGTTCGATGCCCACAACATCTTCGATGCCCTGCCGGCCGGCAGCATGGAAATCCAGCCACTCAAGATCGACATCACGTTCTTCTGCTACAAGTGCGGCATGGCGACCGGCAGGACCTGCCCGCACGGGGAGGAGGACCGGCTGGCGATATCCGGAACCAGGTTGCGCGCGATGTTCGCCAATCACGAACCCATTCCCGAAGAGTTCAGCCGGCGCGAGGTGATCGATGTACTGCAGGCCTACTACGACAGCCTTCCCTGACAGGTCGCTTTCACCGGTGCGGCCCCGGCAAGGATCGGCTCCGGCGCAGGGTGGAACCTGATGATCATCGCCCAGATCAGCGATACCCACATCGAGGCGACATCGTCAGCAGAGCCAGCCGGAGTCGATCGGGCGCTCAACCTGAGGCAGTGTGTCGCCGATATCAATCAGCAGGATGTCGATGTCGTCGTCCACACGGGCGACTGTGTCCATCGGGGCGATCGCGGGGCCTATGCTCACTTGCGCGAAATCCTGGACGACCTGCGCGCGCCCCTGTTCATCGTTCCCGGCAACCGCGACCAGCGGGGTGAACTGTGCAATGCTTTCGAACATCTCGCCTCGCTGCCCCCGCCTGGCGATTTTCTCCATTACGCGATCGACGCGTTTCCCATGCGCCTGATTGCGCTCGACTCGGTTGTGGACGGCGAACGAAAAGGGGTCTTCTGTGAACGTCGGCGCCGGTGGCTGGAGGAAACTCTGGGCGGCGAGCCTGACAGACCCACGATCCTGTTCATTCATCATCCACCCTTCGATATCCCACCGCATTATGTCGGGGGCTACAGGCATTCGAACGAGGCAGCAGAACTCGAAGCGCTGGTCGCGCGTCATCCGCAAGTCGCCAGGCTGCTGTGCGGTCATGTCCATTGCTATCACCGTGAAACCTGGGGCGGCACCGTCGCCACAGCCATGCCGAGTGTGGCCGTCGATCTGCGAAAGGGGGTCGATTCCGCCATCGGCGCGCGGCCGCTCTACTGCCTGCATGCCACCACCGAAGACATGAATCTCGTCACGCAAACCAGGGTTGTCCCGTCATGGCAGGCAGAATGAGGAGCGGTTGCGATCACCCGGCCCGGGTGAGCACGAGATTGTGATGCCGGTCTCGGGCGGCTGACCAGCCTTGCGGAACCACAATGGTGGACGTATCGCCCTCGATCAGGGCCGGCCCGGCGAGTGCCGTACCGGGGGCCATGGCGTCCCGGCGACCGATGACGCCGTCACGCCATCCTCCCTGATCATGATAGCGCCAGGACGTGAAGGGAACCTCCGTGTCCCCCGGTTCCTCCTTCAGCGCCGGCACCTCCTCGAGCGGGGCCGACACGCCGAGACGGAAGGCAACGATCTCGATGGGACTGGAGGCATCACCGCCATGCATGAAGACCCTGTGATGCTCATCGGCAAAGAGTGTCCTGAGGTCACTGGCTGTCAGACCTGACGGCGGGTCGACGGGGACTGCGACCTCGAATGCCTGGCCGACGAATCTCATGTCCGCAAAGAAGGAGATACGTGGCCGGGATCCGAGACCCATCAGGACAAAGCGTTCGATCGCGCGCTTCCTCATGTCGCCATAGATCTCGGCTATGGCGCCGGGCGCCGCGTCATCGAGCAGCATCTTGCGGGTGACCGTGGAGAATTGCTGGTAGTCGGAGGCGATGAGACCGTAGGCCGACAGCACGCCGGCATGGGGTGGCACGATCACGGTGGTCATGCCGAGGTCCGCGGCAACGTGCGCCGCGTGAAGGGGGCCGGCGCCGCCGAAGGCGACGAGAGCATGGTCTCTCGGATCCTTGCCGCGTTCGGTGGACACGATCTGCATGGCGCGCACGATGGAGGCGTTGGCGACCCGGATGGCGGCATCGGAGATGTCCTCGAGGCTCATGGCAAGAGACTTTGCGAGGGGCCGGAAGGCCTCGCGCGAGGCATGCGCATCGATCGCCATGCGCCCGCCGAGAAACGACTCGGGTTTCAGCGTGCCGCGAATCACGTGGGCATCGGTGACCGTCGGCCGTGTTCCGCCACGGCCATAGCAGGCCGGGCCGGGGTCTGCTCCGGCACTGACCGGACCGGCGCGCAGCATGCCCCCGTCGTCGATCCAGATGATCGATCCGCCGCCCGCGCCAATGGTGTTGATGTCGATGATCGGGGTGCGCACCGGAAGGCCGTCAAGGGAGAACTCTGCCGTGAGCTCAGGCTCCCCTTCGGTCACGAGACAGACGTCGGTGGAGGTTCCTCCCATGTCCAGGGTGACGAGATTCCGGTATCCGGACCTGCCGGCCTGGCGGATGGCGCCGGTGACACCGGCGGCCGGCCCAGAGAGAAGTGAGGTGATCGCGTTGCGTCTCATGCCTTCTGCCGGCAGGCGGCCACCGTTCGACTGCATGACCGAAAAGCGTCCGGCGAACCCGTCTTGCGAAAGGCGCTTCTCGAAGCGTTTGAGGTAGCGGTTGATGACGGGCTGGACATAGGCCGACAGCGTCGTTGTCGATGCCCGTTCGTACTCCCGGAATTCCCGGGTGACGGTAGATGAGCAGGCGATCTCGAGGTCCTGGCAGTTGCGGGCGATGATCGACTGCAGTTCCTCCTCGTGGACGGGATTGGCGTATCCGTTCAGGAGGCAGATGGCGACGGCCTCGTAGCCGCCTTCGCGAAGACGGGGGATGAGGTCGCGTTCGACGGCCTCGGCGTCGAGCGGCACCAGCACGCTGCCGTCCGCGAGAATCCTTTCGGTCACCTCGTATGAATCCCGCCGACGGACCACCGGTTGCGGTTTGCGGTAGGTGAGATCGTAGACGCGCGAGCGGTTGTGCCGCTGCATGATGAGGATGTCGCGAAAACCGCTGGTCGTGACGAAGGCGATGCGTGCGCCCTTGCGCTCGAGAACCGCGTTGGTGGCGATCGTCGAGCCATGCACCAGATCGTCGATCCCCGATACCGGCACCGTCGATTCAACGATGGCGTTGAAGGCGCCCTCGTCCGGGTTTTCAGGCACGGATGGCACCTTGGCAATGGTGATGGCACCGTCAGCGTCAATCGCCACGAGGTCCGTGAAGGTTCCCCCGACCTCGACTCCCACACGCATGGCTCATTCCCTGACTGCCGACCGCGGCAGTGTATCCGATGAGGGCCAGGCGCAGCCAAGAGAACCGGCAGGCATGCGACGCCCTCGTGCCGTGATTGTCCACATCCTCGATGTCGTTCTCGACTGAGTCTGGAGGATCCACATCAGCTTGATAGTGGATTGAAGGTTGCCCCGGAGTGCGACGCGCATCCTGATGCGGATTGTTGTCCCGGACCTCCAGTATGCCTCGGGTGACGACATTTGCACCTCGGCAGCCGTCCGCTCACCGTCGATCAGCGCGGTCCTCGTTGCGCACGGACGTAGTGTTCCAGCACGCGGTTGATTCTCGTCTGGTATCCCCGTCCGCCAGATCTGAAGTGATCCAGCACCGAGCGCTTGACACGAAGCGTGATCCTCTCGGTGCGATCGGGCTCAACCAACTCGGCTTCGCGCCAGAACAACTCGTCAAACTCCTCGATGTCGCTGATGTCGATATCCTCGTCCTCCACTGCCGCAATCTCGTTCGGGGTCAGCGCCTTAGCGTATCGAGTCATGCCAGATCCTTCTCTCAGTGCGCGAGGCAGGTCGGGCAGAAATCAGTCGTACATTCCCGCTACGCGAGGTATGCGCGACGACTATCACCGCTGTGCCCACACATCCGAGGCTGACGTGTCGTTCCTCGCCGTAGTCGCAACGCCGGTCACGGCGTGCAAGAACCAGAGCGTCGAAAATTCGCTGAGCGGTTTCGCAATCGATCCCGTGCTTGACCGCATTGGCCCGATTCTTGGCCTCATCCCACTCGAACGCCAAGATGTAGTGTATGTATAATTTGTCAGGACACTGATTGCAACAACAGGACGATTTCACACTTCTTCTCAGGAACATGTGCGCGGGATGTCAGGCGACCATGTGCGCACGAAGACTGTCTCGTCATTCAGAGTGACCTCGAGGCGGCCCCGTGGCTGGAAGATGGTTGGCGTGGCCGTAAGTTCGGCGATCGAGGTGACCGCCACGGACCAGTCTTCGCGGTGAAAGATGAGGCGATGTTCGACGCGGCTGTGGCCACTGTTGTCATCCTCGGGAACGACGGAGTGTTCACAATGGGTCCTGGATCCGAACGTGACTCCGGTCGCATGGAAACGTACCCGCGCCGGCGTGTTGGTCCACTGTGAGGTGAGGCGGCCCGAGGCTTCGTCATGCTTGGTGTTCCTGGAGATGGAGGGAGAGGCGAGGACCGTCACGCTCTCGCTCATCGGTTCCAAGGGTGACGGGAAGGAGACTGACACATCGGCTTCCCGGTCACCGGTGCGCTGAGGCAGGGTGAGGCGCGCTTCGCCGGCACCGATCATCACGGGCTCGGAACTCGGTGTCGGCCAGATCTGCGGCCACAGCGAGGTGGAAAGGGCAAGGCGGATGCGGTGACCGGCACGGAAACGATAGGCCGTTGCGGGAAAGACAATCCGGCAGCGGCGGCGCCTTTCCGGTGTTACGGGAGGGACTCCTTCGTCATCGAGTGCCAGATTGCGAACGGTATAGACGACCCGCGCAACGCCGCCTTCGGGAGAAACGTCGTTGAGACGCAGGGCAAGGGTGGCGACAGGCGCGTCACATTCGACGTCGAGGACGAGAACCGTTTCGCCGACGAGGTCGACGGGGGCCTCGAGCCTGTCGCTATCGAAGACGAGGGAGAGCGCATCGTCAGCGCGCTGGTCGAGTGGGAGGCCGCCTGTTCGCCCGAAGTACCCGGTATCGCCGCCGGCCAGACCGACCCTGCCGTCATGGGGCACGGCAACGGGTTGAGGGTCATCTCCGGGCGATTCAGTCAGCCGTCCATCGGTCAGGGTGAAGACCAGCGGCGTGATCCGGGAAGAGGGCCAGGAGGCTTCGGCGATCCAGGCGCCCCGGCGTTCTTTCATCCGGTCGGCGGGGGCCTGATACTCCATACGCCACAGTCGCAGGCGCGGTTCGCGGTCAATTCCGTTGTCAACGCCCTTCAGCCAGCGGTCCCACCACCTCACTGCTTCCTGCTGGAAACCCATCGCCGGTCCCGGCTCTCCGGCAAAGGGGTAGTGATGCCCCCAGGGGCCGACAATGCCCCAGCAGTCGCCGGTGGCCCCGGCGACGAGTGACATGACAGCATTGCTGTAGCGATCCGCCCAGCCGCCGACGGCCAGCACCGGACACGAAATCGCGTGCATCCTTTCGTTGACGGAACTCCGTCGCCAGTAGTCGTCGCGCCACTCGTGGCTGATCCACGTTTCCAGAGGGAACGTCAGCCTTTCCAGGCGCGCCAGCCACTGGTCCCGCCATCCCTCACCCACCGTTTGCGGATCGGGCGGCGAGGCAAGGATGGCGGGCAACTGGGCGCCCCACTCGACGGTGTCCGTCAGCAGACAGCCGCCCATGTGGTGAATGTCGTCGTCGAACCGGTTGTGGGTGGCGCAACAGGCGATGATCGCCTTCAGCGCCGGCGGAGCCCGGCACGCCGCCAAGAGGCTTGCCGTGCCACCCCAGGACTGACCGAACATGCCCACAAGGCCATCGCACCAGGGCTGTGCCGCGATCCACTCGATCACGCGAATGGCATCGTCGAGTTCGTCATCGGTGAACATGTCGGCCATGTGGCCTTCTGAATCACCCGATCCACGCATGTCGACACGAATCGACGCGTAGCCCGCTTCGGCAAACACCGCGTGGTTGCACTCGTCGCGCAACCGCGTCAGATCACGCTTTCGATAGGGGATGAATTCGAGGAGAGCGGGGACCGGCGCATGATCGGCAGCCGATGGCAGCCACAGCCGTGCGGCCAGGCGCATGCCATCGGTCATGTCGATCCACAGGTGCTCTGTCTCGCGAGTTGCCAGGCCCCGCTCCTCACACCCCGCGAGCGACGCCGGTCAGGTTGCGAACCACCAGCGTCGCGCCATCCTGCCGTCATCCATGCGACGGTTGCCACTGACCTCGCCATGGCCCAGAGCGTCCGAGGCGCCGATGAGAGAACTGGCGAAGGCAACGACGGTGGTGCCGCCCTCCATGTTGAGAATCTCCTGGAGTTCGAAGTACATGTCCCGGCGCAGGGCCTGATCGGGTTCACTCCTGGCGGCGGTGAGGAGGGAATCGAAACGTTCGTTGCTGAAATAGGTGTCGTTCCAGGACGATGTCGAGATGTAGGACGACGTCAGCATCCAGTCGATGGTCGGGCGGCCGTTCCAGTAGACGCAGCACCAGGGCGCCACCAGCCAGACCTCCGACCAGTATCCGTCACCCGGCACCCGGTCGACGGTGACATCGATACCTGCCGGCGCCATCGATTCGGCCATGAGCACGCCCATGTCGACCGAGCCGCCGAAGGCGCCGTCGCTGGCCTTCAACTCGAGGGCGATCCTGTCCAGGCCGGCCTGCTTCAGGTGCCATGCGGCCACGTCCGGATCGTACTCACGCTGCGGCAGGTCCGTGTTGAAGAACTGCTGGTTGCGGCCGATCGGATGGTCGTTGCCGACATAGCCGAATCCGCCGAACACCTTGTCGACGATTTCCTGGCGCCTGATGCCGTACTTGACCGCAAGGCGGATGTGATTGTCGGTGAAGGGATCGACATCGGTGCGCATGGCGGTGGTGTAGTGCTGCGTTCCGGGCGCCTCAAGCAGGCTCACGCCGTCGGTGTTCCCCAGGAGGCCGGCGGTGCGCGCATCCGGCTGCGATATGACGTCGGCCGACCCGCTCAGGAGTGCGCTCGCCCGGGACGAGGCATCCTCGATGTTGAGCAACTCCACCGAGCCGAAGAAGCCCTGGTCGTCCCGGTAGAAGTTCGCGTACTTGCTTCCGGCAAAACGCACGCCGGGGACGAATTCCTCGAGAACGTACGGGCCTGAGCCGATTCCCTGTTCCCAGTCGGTCGTGTCCTCGGGTCCGATCAGCAGGCCGAAGGCCGAAAGGTGAACGGGCAGATCGAAATTGACCTCATTTTGCACCATGACGACGGTGTCGGGCCCGTCGGACTTCAGTTCCTCAAGGGAACCGACAATCTGCTTGCCTTCCGCGTAGGTGTTGTCGTCACTGAGGTGCCGGTTGAGCGACCAGACGACATCATCGGCTGTCACCGTCTTGCCGTTGTGAAACTCCGCCTCGCGCAGCCTGAAGGTCCATGTCCGGCCATCCGCCGAGGTCTCCCAGCTCTCGGCGAGACTGCCCATCGGGGTTCCGTCGGCTGCGAGTTCGGTCAGGGAGTCGAAGCAGCACAGGGCCGCCATGGTCACATGATCTGTTCCGATCGCCTTGATCGGATCGAGGGTGTCGACGGATGCGCCTCCGTCCGTGCCGATGGTCACATGCCCGCCATGAGCGGGCGCCGCACGGGCGGTTCGTGTCCACTGCGCCGATGCCGCGGCAGCGGTCATGCCCGTTGCCATGGCGGCCTTCATGAACCGGCGTCGATCGATGCCCCGTTGGACGCCTGGCATGCTTGAACCTGTCATGTGTCCCCCTGACGGCGGTGTACTTGGCGTCACCATAGTCGGCGTCGCTGCCTGATCAACTCGGGATGTCGTCGGGAGCCTACACGGGCCGGTCGCCTTCGACGGTGACGCGCCACATCAGGCGCCTGGCGCCGGGGTAGTCGTTCGTCGCGTAGTGTTGTGTGCAACGATTGTCCCAGATGACAAGGGTGTTCGGCTGCCAGCGTACCCGGCAGGTGAAGTCGGGACGGACGAGGTGGCGGAACAGGAAATCGAGGATGGAGCGGCTCTCGTCCGGCGTCATGCCCTCGATGGCGCGTGTGAAGTACTCGTTGACGAAGAGCGCCTTTCTTCCCGTCTCGGGATGGGTGCGTGCCAGGGGGTGGCTGACTGCTTCCGGCGCCTCGGCAAGGCTGGCCTCCCTGTCATGTCCCTGGAAGGCCGTGTGTTCGGCCGCGAGACCGTCGAGCATGCGGCGCATGACAGGCGACAGCGCTTCCCACGCGAGGACCATGTTGGCAAACAACGTGTCACCGCCGAAGGGCGGGACGATACGGGCATGGAGAAGGGAAGCGAAAGATGGACGTTCGGCCCAGGTGATGTCGCTGTGCCAGCGTCCTGCAAAGCGCGCGGTCACGTTCTCCTCGGAACGGACTTCCATCACTTCCGGATGCCCCGCCACGCCGGAAACGAAGGGGTTGACGTGGAGAGGACCCAAGGAACGCCCCAGGGCGACCAGCCCGCCGGCGTCGAGATCCTGGTCGCGCAGGACGAGAACCATGTGATTGAGAAGTGCGCGGCGCAGATCCGCGAACTGTTGCCGATCGAGGCCGGTGGCAAGCTCGATTCCGTGGACTTCCGCACCGAGCGCACCGCTGATCGGGGTCACGTCGAAGGATGTGTAGTCGTCCGTCTCCTGGCCTTCATGCCGCAGGGGAGGCAGGTAGTCGATGGTTGCCATGTCGTCTTGGCCGGCGTTGCCTCGATCATTCCAGCCCCGGATCCGTGATTGTCAAGGCCGTGGCGCGATGGTCGCTCCTTCAGGAGAGGAGAACGACGGAACGCATTGACCAGTTCAGCCACACCTCTCCGTCGCGTGGGCCACCCTCGACGGCGTCGCTGTCCAGGTTGGGCTCAGAAACGATGAGTGGCGCCTCAATGCCCTCAACCTTCACGAAGTGATGACTGCGGTCGCCGAGGTAGGCCGTGGAGTCGATGACGCCCCTGACGGTGTTGCCGGTGTCAGGTCTGCTCGTGTGAAGCGAGATCTTCTCCGGACGCAGGGCCACAGTGCACCGCGCGCCGGATCCGGGGTGAGGGTCCCGCTTGTGGGCCTTGATGAGTCCGACCGTCCCGGCATCAATCTCGACCGTGTCGTCATGGACGTCGAGCACCCGGGCCTCGAGGAAGTTCATGGTGCCGATGAACTCAGCGACCTCGCGACTCTGCGGCGCCTCGTAGAGCCTGGCGGGGGAGTCGATCTGCAGGTGTCGCCCCTTCGACATGACGGCGACGCGATCCGACATGGTGAGCGCTTCCTCCTGGTCATGGGTCACGAACACGAATGTGATGCCGACCGAGCGCTGGAGGTCCCTCAGTTCCAGCTGCATGCTTTCCCGCAGCTTCTTGTCGAGGGCGCCGAGTGGCTCGTCGAGCAGGAGAACCTTGGGTTGCCGGATCAGCGCCCGTGCCAGGGCGACACGCTGTCTTTCGCCGCCCGACAGTTCGTGCGAGGCACGGTTCTGGTATCCGGGAAGCTTGATGAGGTCGAGCATCTCCTCGACGCGTTCGTTGACCCGGGCCCGGGGCAGTCGTGCATCGAGAAGGCCATAGGCGATGTTCTTCTTCACCGTCAGGTGAGGGAAGATGGCGTAGTTCTGGAACACGATGTTGACGGGTCGGTGGTTGGGCGCAACCGCCGCCATCGCCTGCCCGTCGATGTGGACTTCCCCGGATGTCGGGAACTCGAAGCCGGCGAGAATGCGCAGCAGCGTGCTCTTCCCGCACCCCGACGGACCGAGCAGGGAAAAGAACTCGCCCCTGCGGATGTCGATGCTGACCTGGTCCACGGCCAGGACGCTGCCGAATCTCTTGGAGACATTCTGTATGGAAATGAAGGAGGTATCGTCCATCAGGCAAAGCTCCCGGAGTGCCCGTCATGGTGGCCGGATCCCGTCATCATCGGAATCTGTCCGCCGGTGTCACGACGTGTTTGTCTCCCGACCGCCTGAAGAACTCGGCGGTGACGATGAGAATGATGGACACCATGAAGATGAGGGCGCCCAGGGCCAGAACACTTGGCAGCGTCTGCGGGAAACGAACCTGCGTCCATATGAAGACAGGCAGGGTGACCTGGTTGCCTCCCAGGAAGAAGGCGAAGAGAAACTCGTCGAAAGATGCGGTGAAGGTGAGCAGGAACGAGGCAACGACGGCCGGCAGGATGAGCGGGAACGTGACACGCCAGAAGGTCATGAAACCGCCGACACCGAGATCTCGTGACGCTTCCTCGATGTTCTTGGAGAAGCCCTCGAGACGTGCCATCACGACAAGGGTGGCAAAGGGGAGCGTGGTCACGACGTGGGCGACCCCGACCGCCCACAACGAAAGAGGCATCCCCACGGCAAGGGCAAGAACCAGGAGACCGACCGCCAGGATGATGCCGGGCATCACCATCGGAATGAGGATGAAGCCGATGGCCAACCCCCTGCCGGGCATCCGGTAGCGGGTCAGCGCCTTGCCGGCAAAGATCGCCAGGACGGTCGTCGTGGTGGCGACCGGCAGGGCGACTTTCAGGCTGTTGAAGAGGGCGCTCTGCAGGCCGGCATGATCGGCCAGCGCGGCATACCACTTGAACGTGAAGTCCTTGAGCGGCAGCACCATCTGGATGCTGTCATTGAAGGAAAAGACCGGCAGCATCACGGAGGGGATGTAGAGAAACGCCAGGTAAAGGATGACGTAGAGGAGAAGCCAGTCGATCCCGCGCCTGGTGCGGTCGACAGGCCGGGGTGCCGTCGTCGTGATTTCCATGTCCCGCGCCTTGACCGTGCCCAGACGGGCGAACCAGATGAAGGTGCAGACGATGGCCGTGATCGAGATCATGATGATGATCGTCAGCGCCGCTCCCAGGGGCCAGTTGTTGGCGGCACCGAACTGGGCGGCGACAATCTGGCCGATCATGACACCCTTGGGTCCGCCCACCATGACGGGTGTGATGTAGTCTCCGACCGTGGGGATGAACTCGATGACAGCCGCGGCGATCACTCCAGGCATGGAAAGCGGCAGGGTGATGCGCAGGAAGCGCTTTACGGGTCCGTCACCCAGATCGGCAGCCGCCTCAAGAAGCGACCGGTCAATCTTCTGCAGCGACACGTAAATGGGCAGAATGGCGAAGGCCGCCCACGCATGGGCTAGTGTGAGTACCACGGCAAAGCGGCTGTAGAGAAGGTACTCCAGGGGCTCCTCGATGAAGCCAAGTCCCTCCAGGGTGCCGTTGATCACGCCATTGTTGCCCAGCATGATCTTCCAGGCGAGAACGCGCAGCAGGTAGCTTGTGACGAACGGAATGTTGATCAGGATGAGCCAGGTCATCTTGTTCCGCGTCACCCTGAAGGCGAGGAAGTAGGCCACCGGGTAGGCAAGCAGGATGGTGATGACCGTCACGGTGGCGGACATCCTGATTGATCGCAGGAGCAGCTTTCCGTAGATCCACTTGTCGAAGAACGTTTCGTAGTTCTTCAGCGTGAAGGACTGGTCGATGTAGACGTAGGTCTGTGACCAGAAACTGTAGGTCACGAGCGTGAAGATCGGCAATGCCAGCAGGCAGAACATGGTGAGAATGGCAGGGGACAGCAGCGTGTAGCCGCGCAACCATTCGAATCGCAGGAAACTGGCCCTTGTCCAGGCGACCCATCCCGCGGTCGAATCACGTGATGTCATGGCCACCGGAGTATCGCCCTACCACTCGCGCCGGCTTTGCCAGCGGTAACTGGCAAGGCGGGCCTCAACGCCCAGTGCCAGAAACGGTTGGGCGGGCAGCCTGGCGGGACCGCTGAGCGCCGCCGCGTCATCGATAAGGGACGATTCGCCGCCAAGGGCATGCTCGGCGACGAGCTTGCCGGAAATCGTGCCCCTCGCCAGGCCCACGCCGCAGTAACCCAGGGAAACGAAGAGGCCTGGTTCCAGGCGGCCGAAATGGGTCGCCCAGTCCCGGGTCATGCAGAAGACCCCGGCCCAGGTGTGCTCGAAGTCGAGATTTGCGAGCACGGGAAAACGATCGGTGACCCCCTTCCTGTGCGTTGCCAGGAGAGACTGGCGACGCCTGGCCCCAAGACGGAAATCTCCGGCATAGTAAGTGCCGAAACGCGCAAGGATGCGGTTGGACCGGGTGCGGCGCATGGTTGCGGTCCCGGTGATCCCCCAGTCGCGATGCCCGGTCATGGCCGCATCCTCCTCGTCGTTGAGAGGACGCGACAGGCTGGCACAGGCGATCATGGGAAACACCTCACCTTTCAGGAGGCCGAGCCGTGCAATGAAGGCGTTTGTCGTCAGGAGCACGTTGGGTGTGTCGATGCGACCATCATCACAGACCACTGACCGGGACCTGCCGGAGGTGATGCGCCGCACGCACGTTTCCTCGAAGACATCGACGTTCTCTGGCAGGGACTGGCCGAGCCCCCGGCACATGGCCGCCGGATTGATCGTCACGGTGCGGGGCGTGAGAACGGCCGCATGGTAGTGACGTGTGCCGATCACGTCGGCAAGCGCGTCGCCTTCCAGCCATTCGTATGTCTCGCCAAGACTCTCCAGCATGGCCACGGTTGCGTGGAGACCACCGACCCGCGATGCATCGACCACTGCCGTCAGGTGACCGTGGGGGGTCCATTCGCAGTCGATTTCGTTCTCCCTTACCTGGAGTTCCAGTTCGGCCAGCCCTGCCAGGACCAGGCGGGATATCCGCAGGTTCGTGGCATGGTCGAACTGTTCCGTAAGGTGCGGCGTATCGATGATGAAGCCGGCGTTGCGGCCGGATGAACCATAGCCGATGCGAAACTCCTCGATCAGGACAATACGCTTGTCGGGAAGAAGTTCGCCAAGCCGGCGGGCCGCCGCAAGTCCCGTGACTCCGCCGCCGACGACAACCCAGTCCGCAACCTCGTCACCCGTCAGGCGCCGCGCGGGTGCCGGTGGTGGCAGGATGGCATACCAGCCCGGGGCATGATTCTGCTCGATTGCCACCATGAAGGTTGCCTTCAACCCGACTGGAACGGCAGGTGGCGAAGGCTCGACGACACGTTGTGCGGAGCAACGGCAACATAACGCGCCATGTTGTGCATGGATGCATCCCCGCCCATGCCGTACTCCGCGTCGTAGCCATAGAGATGGTCGTCGTCGTCTTCCGTTCCCCGGCCTCCCAGATTGCCAGCAAGGAACAGGATACGGGTCTGTGCCTGGTCCGGGTCAATTCTGTTGAAGGGATGCCAGTTTCCCATGACGATCGTGCCGTGGCGCTTCTGTGCGGCGTCGAGATAACGACCGAGCGGTTCGACTCCTCCGGCCCTCACCACCAGGTTCGGATCTTCTCGCAGGCGCTCGAACGTCTCGTAACCCCGCTTCGACTGCCGCATCATCTCGAAGTCCGATATGACACCGTACCGCATGGGCAGATCGGCGATGCCCGCCTTGAACTCCCGGAACGGATAGATCGGGATCTCGGTGCCGTCTGGGAGCCGGCCTTCGAGGATCTCCCGCACTTCGCGGCTGGAGATCTTGGCGGCGTACTGACCGGTGAACCCTTCGGGATCGGTGCGGGCGGTACTGGACCTGTAGACCCTTTCAAATCGTTCGGGCGACGCAAAGATGCCGCCTCCGTGCACGCCGACGACCACCCGGTTGCCCGCCGGCGTCGTCATCACGCTCTCCTCGGAATTCGAGGTGAACCAGGTGTTCCAGATGATGTTGTCATAGGGTGCGTGGGCACGGGCATGCAGGAGTTGCGGCATGGAGGCGACAAAGCCGTCGTCACCTGCATGTTCGAGGGCGCGCCTGAGGGCGTCGGGAACATGGGATTCGAAGAAGATGTCGGCTTCCATCCTGATGTCGGTCATGATGGCGTCGCTCCCCGACGGACATTGTTGACGAACGATCGACACAACGATGCGCCCCTTGCCGGAAACCACCGGCAAGGGGCGCATGTCAGGTGATCGCTACATTCCGGCTTGGGCTTCGTGCCACATCTCGATGAGGCGCGCATCCTTCTCCGGGGGAACCTCATCGAAGAAGACCCCCTTGGAGAGAAGGGCGACGGGATCATCGAGCCCCTTGTCGCGCAGGACGTCAGGGTCGATCAGATCGAAGGTGTTGATGTTGGCGTGACCGTAGCCGTAGGTCTCGAACAGGGAGAGCCCTCCGACCGGATCGAGCATGGCGTTGATGTACTCGTAGGCCTGCTCTTCCGAACCCTCGCCATCGCTGCTCAGGCACAGTCCGCACATCCAGGGCATCACCGGGTCGACGATGACGACCGGAATTCCCTCTTCCTTCATGCGCCGGGACGCACTGCCGTAGATGTAGGAAATGCCGACGTCGCCGGCGACCCAGGCCTGTTCGAGCTGTGTGCTGTCGGTCCACACAAAGCGGGCATTGTCCAGCATCTTCCTGAAGATCTCCGGGGCCATGGCCATCTCTTCCTCAGTCGGATCGAGGGGATTGGCCCAGCGACCGATGACGCCGGCCACCAGAATGTTGACCCCCATCTGTGACGTCAGGGAGGTCTTGCCCTCGAATCGCGGGTCGACGAAGAGGTCGAAGGTCGGGTTGTCGACTTCGATGACCTCGGGGTTGTAGGCGACCGTGGAAAAACCCCAGTCCCAGGGGCAGAAGAAGTACTCGCCTTCGATGCGAACACCCTTGACTTCGAGAAGGTCCGGGATGATCTCGGGCCACCTCGGAATGCGGTCTGTCTCGAGGGCCTTGATGAGTCCCGCATCGCGGAACTTCTTCACCGAGGCGGTGCAGGGATGCACCAGGTCCACCCTGAAACCGGCGCGCATCTTCTGGAAGGCATCCTCGGTTTCGGAGAAGAACGTCACCTCAGGCTGTCCGCCGTACTTGGCATTGTATTCGGGGTGGAATGATTCGTACTCGTAGCCGTTCCACTCCAGGAGGCTGAGATCAACCTCGGCCCGCGCCTTGCCGGGAATCAACGGCACGGTCACGAGTCCCACTGATGCCAGCACCCCTGCCGCCTCGCGGCGTGTCAGCGCACCTTCGCGCAGAGCCCTGGTGAATTCTTGCGGTTTCATGAAATTCTCCCTCATTGATTTGGTCATTCCCGAACGGATCACAGGAGAGTCACCCGTCCGGTTTTCACTCTGGAGATCCTTCCGGCGGACAATCCTGCATGACCCTGTTTCCATCGTTACGGTACCGGTTGCGCCCATAGAGGCATAGTCCTAAATCTCGCCCCGATGGCTCTGTGATCAGATTGGATCATGGCCTGCGCCACCAGCCTTCGAGGCAGCATTTCTTCGTCGTGGAGAGCGAGGTTCACGCCCTTGACCGCGTCGAACCCCTGTCACTGCGAAGGGCAGAATCATGGGCTCGAACTCGCGATCGTCCCGCAGACCGTGGACACAACCGCTCCGCGGGACGTGTGTTGGGTGCCCGCCGGACTTTCTCTCATGAGGTGTTCCCTCTACTATTGTCGGGTTGGAGGAACCGATGGAGCGGGAATCATGAATGTCGTCGCGTTTCCGGAACCCGGCGGTGTGTGGCAATCGGTCTCTGATCAGGTTCTGGAGCAGCTCGGGCGGGACACATCGCTGGCGAGAGGGCTTCCCAACGCCGCGTTCACCGATGGCGCGTTTCACGAACTCGAGAAGGCCCGCCTGTTTTCGAGAACCTGGTCCTTTGCAGCGCCGGCGAGCAGCATCGGCGATCCGGGAGATATCCTGTCGGTGGAGATCGCAGGCCATCCGCTGATCCTGGTGCGCGGACACGACCACGAGGTGCGCGCCTTCCACAATGTCTGCCCGCATCGCGGCGCCAGGCTTGTGACCGAATCCCGGTGCTCGAGGACCGTTCTCACCTGCCCGTACCATGCCTGGTCCTATGGTCTCGACGGCGTCCTCAAGGGCCGCCCCCACTACCATGGTCATGGCCGTCACCAGACGGCCTGCGACATGGCGGGCGAAGATGTCCGTCTGTTCGCCGTTCCGTGCCGGCAGTGGCATGACTGGGTGTTCGTCAACATCGACGGCAAGGCCCCCGATTTCGAGAGCTTCATGGCCCCGGTGGAGGAACACTTCAACGGCTATGACATCACACAGTTCCGCCGTTCGGACCAGACCATGGCCGTGGAGTTCGCCTGCAACTGGAAGCTCGCGGTGGAGAACTACTGCGATTTCTATCACGTGTTTTCCGTCCATCCGGCTCTGGATCGCATGATGAGCCCGCAGACGCGCCAGTCCATGCGCGAGAGCGGTTGCCACCTGCTGAACGGCTATGCCTTCACCGCCAGCGGCAGGGGCATCGCGGTCGACGACTCGGGTCCCGGCCTGCCGTCACAGGAAGGAATCGACGCGGACCTGGAGTTGAGCACCCGCTATGCCGTGCTGTTTCCGAACTTCGCGGTCAATGTCTATCCGGGCAGCATCCAGGCCGTTCTCTTTGAACCGCTGGCGGCTGACCGGACCATCATGCGCATGTGGTTCTACTACGTCGGCGATGCCGCCCACGCTTCCGCACACGCCGAGTCGAGAGATGCTCTCTACCGGGAATGGGTGGAACTCAACAACGAGGACAAGGATATCTGCCTGCGCCTTCAGGAGGGACGCGCGTGCACGGCCTATGACGGCGGTCGCCTGGCGCCCCACTGGGACCGCGGGACGGTCCACTTCCATCGCCAGGTGGCGCATGCCATCCGCCGCGAAGGCGCCTTCGCGGAGCCGTGAGGACGCCGGGGCAAACCGGCGTCCGTTACCGTCATTCGGCAAGCTTGACGTCGTTGTACATGGAGACGTACCGCTTGAGAACGTCCGGAGGCCATGACTGCCAGGGGGTGGCCTTCGCGAGAAAGGCGCTGACATCCCCGTCGAGCCCCATCGATGCCGACACGGCAGGATCGACGATCTCCCAGGTCCGCCGGTTGGCGTGGCCGTAGCCGTAGACCTCGACCAGGAACTTGCCGGCCTCGGGCGAATTCCAGGCGTTGATGAAGTCGTAGGCTGCCTCTTCGTCACCCTCGCCGGTCGCCGACATCACCAGTCCGCAGACCCAGGAAATCAGGCCGCCCTTCGGATCCAGCAGGTACTCGACCGGAATGCCGTCCTGTTGCAGGCGGTAGACGGGCCCACTCCAGAAGTAGCTGGCCACCACCTCACCTGACGCCATCATCGCCTCGCCATCGGTCTCCACCGTCCAGTAGTTGCGCAACAGCCTCTTCTGTTTGAGCAGCACCTCCTTCATCCTCGCGATGTCGTCGTCGGTCACATTGACGGTATCGCGAATGCCCAGGATCACGGCGGCGAAGGCGATCGCGGCATCGACGGAATCCCACATGGAAAGGCGCCCTGCATAGCTCTCGTCGAGAAGCAGCCACCACGACTTCTCCTCTGCTTCCGAAGGATCGATGAAGTCGCTGCGATAGGCGATGGAGTGGCTGCCCCAGTCGTTCGCGACAAAGATCGGTGCGCCGTCGACAGTTGACCCCGGCACATCGCGCAGGGCCGGGATGAGATCGTCCCAGTGGCTCAGGCGCGACGGATCGATTTGCTTGATGACGCCGGCATCGTACCAGCGCCTCACCACCGTGTTGCAGGGATGCACCACGTCCACCGCGAAGTTGTTGCGCAGTTTCTGGAGCGCTTCCTCCTCGTCGGCGAAGAACGCGACTTCGGGTGACTGGCCATACTTCTCGACATAGCTCGGATGCAGTTCCGGGATCTCGTACCCGGCCCAGGTGAAGTAGGTCATGCCCTCCGAGGCCGATGCCGCGCCCGACACGAAAGGCACGGCGACCGGTACCAGTCCCAGCGATGCCAGGTGCCTCATGAAGGCCCGGCGGTCCTCTTTCGAGGCGGTGACGAGATCAAAAAGCCGACTGTTGTCCATCGCTGGTTTCCTCCCTCCTGATTTCTCAAACAGCATGCTATCACGCCGGGGACTGACGAAAACAGGATGCCGGCCTTCTCCTGCGAGAGACCGGGCGGCCAGCCTTGGTCTCCGGTGGACCTCTGCCCGGCTACTCAGGGTCCCGCCGGATGTGGCAGAAGGTCTTGCGGCGCGCTTCGGCAAGGAAGAGCCAGCGCTCGATCATGATGCCGGCCAGGCATGGCAGCCCACGCAGATGTCGAGGTCGATGACAGGGCCGACGCCGGCGGCCGGTCTTCGCCACGGCTTTCTGCGACATGGGCCCGTCTTCAGGCATGGAGCCGGATTCACCTGTCATCGAGGGCTGGCCTCGGCATGGGGATAGTCCATGGCGACCCGTTCCGGGGTCATCAGCCCTTCGGCAAGATCATGCCTGATCGCTTCGATGGAACGGTCGCAGGGCTTGCCGTAGCCGCCGCCTCCCCCGGTGCGAATGGCGAGAACATCCCCCTTGCGCAAGGTCATTCCGGCCTTGGAGCTGACCGGTATGACCTCTCCGTCGCGCAGCACGTGGCACGAGCCGGGAACACCGTCCCCGCCACCGAAGAGCCCGGCGGGAGCGATGCGGAACCGGTCGGCATAGATGGCAAAGATCACGTCGTCGCGGGTGATCTCGTAGGCGCGGGTGAATCCCAGCCCGCCCCGGCAGCGGCCGGCGCCCGCCGAGTCGGAAAGCAGCGTATAGTCGATGACCCGGAAGTAGTCGTACTCCATGTCCAAGGCCTCGACGGGCGTGTTGGAACAGTTCGACAGGGGGCTGTCGATGGCGTCGCAGCCGTCGGCCTCCAAAGACGCTCCGTAGCCGCCGCCGAAGATCTCCACGTACACCCTGTAACCGCTGTTCGTGAGGTGGGAGAGAGCGAAGACAGCGGTGGTGTCGAATCCGCAGGCGATCACGCGGTCGGGGGCGGCCGTGGCCAGGGCCTTCATCACCGCATTGAAGACGCGATAGGCCGGTTCCATGCGCGCTCTCACGGGTGCGGGAGGCTTTGGATTGAGCAGGGATCCGTAGGGAGCGGTGATGTTGAAGGGCCGCTTCACTCCTTCGTTGAAGGGAACGTCCGCGCTTGTCAGCACCGACTTGACGCAGGCAAGTGCGGCCGAGACCGTGGAGGAGAAGGGGCAGTTGAGATTGCGCGCCACCTGGGGCGCCGTGCCTTCAAAGGAGATGTCGAGGCGATCGCCCTCGATGGTCACCTGGGCCCTGACAGGCAATGGCCGGTCGTCGATACCGTCGTCATCCACCGCGTCCTCGCCCTCGTAGGTGCCGTCGGGGATGGTGGCGATCGATGCTCTGACCCGGCGTTCCGAGTAGTCAAGCAGTTCGGCCATGGTCCGGGTGACCGCCTCCGGGCCGAACTTCGCGGCCAGCTCCTTGAGGCGCAGACCACCAATGGCGTTGGCGGCAAACTGTGCGTTGAAATCGCCGATGGTGAGCTGGGGTACGCGAATGTTCGCCGCCACGAGTCGCTCGAAACGGCCACCGTTCCAGTCGCGTTCCATGTTGTAGCACGAGGGGGGAATCTGCAGGCCTTCCTGGTAGATGTCCGAGGCATCGGCGTTCAGCCCCGGGGCGCCACCGCCAAGATCGAGATGGTGCGCCACCGAGGCACCGAAGCCGATGATCCGGCCTTCGAAGAAGATGGGCGAAAAGATGAAGACATCGGGAAGGTGCTGACCGCCGTTGAAGGGATCATTGGTGATGTAGAAGTCGCCCGGTTCGAGGGAATCGACCGGGTGTGTCTCGGCGCAGGGAACGAAGGTCATCTTCATCGGACCGAGTTGCATGGGGATGAGTTCGGCCTGGGCGACGACGTTTCCGTCGCGGTCGAGCAGCGCGGCCGAGGCGTCCTGCGCTTCCCTGACGATCGTCGAATAGGCGCTGCGGATGAGCTTGGCGCCCATTTCCCTGGCCGCCGCGATGATGCCCTGGCTGATGACCGCATAGTCCACAGGATCGAGTGACATGACTTTCATCTCCCTTCCACTGCCGCACCAGGCCAGGCGTGATGGCGCCATGCACGGTGGGGACTGACATACCCTTCTGCGACATCGTCGTCGATCAGGGCCTGATTCCGTTCACCCGGAGCGCCGTATCCGGCGCCGCCACCGGTGCGCATGGTCACGACGTCGCCGACCTCGAGCGACATCATTCCCTTGCTCGCCACGTCGATGATCCTGCCGTTGCGTTCGACGCTGCATGATGCCCGCATTCCTTCGTGGCCACCGAAGAGGCCGTCGGGCGCCAGGCGGAACCTGTCGGCGTAGAGTGTCAGGGTGCAGCCCGGTTCGAGAACCTCGTACACCCGGTCGTATCCCAGCCCGCCCCGGTGGCGCCCCGCCCCACCGCTGTCGGCTCGCAGGGTCCAGGCGTGCAGGCGGAAGAAGGAGTAGTCGAGATCCAGGGCCTCGACCGGCGTGTTGGTGCAGTTGGCCAGCGGGCTGGCGAGTGCGCTCTCACCGTCGCTGTTCGCCGAGGCGCCATAGCCGCCGCCGAGAACCTCCGTGACAACCTGATAGTGCTCGCCGTCGAAGCGCGTCATGGTGAGCGCCGTGGTGGTGTCGTAGCCAGAGGCGATGACCCGCTCCGGAACGGCGCCGGAAAGAGCCTTCATGACGGCATTGAACACCCTGTAGCAGGCTTCCATGCGGGCATGCACAGGCGCCGGCGGTTGCGGGTTGAGCAGGCTGGGGTAGGGCACGCGGAGAGTCACGGGCTCAGTCATGCCATGGTTGAAGGGGATATCGGGGCTGGTGAGTGTCGCCTTGATCGCTGCATAGGTGGCCGATGCGGTCGAGGACAGGGGGCTGTTGAGGTTGCGGGCCACTTCACCCGACGTACCGGCAAAGTCGGCCTCGATTCTGTCTCCGTCGATGGTGATGGCCACGCGCACGGGCAGCGGCCGGTCGTGGACGCCGTCGTCATCGACCGCGTCCGCCCCGTGCCATGTGCCGTCAGGAAGGGCCGCAATCTCCCTTCGCATGCGGCGCTCGGAATAGGCGATGAGCTCTGTCATCGCTTCGCCGATCCGGTCCACCCCGTATCGGGTGGCGAGGTTCACCAGGCGTTCTGCTCCCAGGGCATTGGCAGCGAACTGCGCATTGAAGTCCCCGATGGTGAGCCGGGGCACGCGGATGTTGGCGGCGACAAGACGCTGCAGCGGCCCGCCCTGCCAGTGGCGCTGCAGATTCCAGCATGAGGGCGGCAGGCGAAGTCCTTCCTGGTAGATGTCTGTGGCGTTCGCGACGATGCCCGCCGCCGCGCCGCCTATTTCGAGGTGATGTGCCACCGAAGCGGCAAAACCGATGAGACGCCCGGAGAGGAAGACGGGCGAGAAGATGTAGACGTCGGGCAGATGCTGACCACCTTCGTAAGGATCGTTCGACAGGTAGAAATCGCCGTCGCGGAGGTCTTCGGGAGGATGGTGCCTGGCGCAGGCCTTGAATGTCTCCGCCATCGAGCCGAGGTGCATGGGAATCATTTCCGCCTGGGCGACGATTCGTCCCGTGGGGTCGAGCAGAGCGGCAGAGGCATCGGCCGCCTCGCGGACGACCGTGGAAAAGGCCGAGCGCACGAGCTTCGAGCCCATTTCGCGTGCCGCCGCAATGATGCCCTGGCTGATGACCGCCTGATCGATGACATCGAGTGCCAAGGAGAACCCCTCCGCTTCATTGCCAACCCTATCATGATCGCGCCGGCACACCTCAAGCGGAGCCCGGCATGTTTTCCGGGACCGTCCCCACCTGCTATCGTGACGTGTAACGGGCTGGTTCAGCGTACATCGTCTCGTCGCCAGTGGCGTGCCAGGGAGGACTCCATGGGTAAACATGGTCATGTGACGGTCATCGGTGCCGGCGTTGTTGGCGTGGCAACGGCTCTTTGCCTTGTCCGTGACGGCTTCGGCGTGACCGTGATCGATCGCGACGGACCCGGTGAGAACTGCTCTTTCGGAAATGCAGGCATGATTTGCGATTGCACATCGGCAGTGCCCCTGCCGTCTTCACGGCTGATCCGGGACCTGCCCCGGATGCTGATGGATCGCAAGAGCAGCCTTCACATCCGCTGGAGTTACCTGCCGGCGCTGATGCCCTGGCTGCTCGTATTCGCGAAGAGCGCCGGAGCCCGGCGGCGGCTTCAAAACGCCCGTGCATTCCATGCCCTGCTTGACGGTGCCGTGGCGTCATGGGAACGGCTGGTCGAGGGAACGCAGGGAGAGGCGCTGATCCGCAAGCGCGGACTCGCCATTGTCTACGAAACGGAAAACGGCTTTGCCTCGGCAGGAGCGGACCGCGCCATTCTGCGTCAGCTTGGCGCCGAATTCAGCGAACTCGACGGTGCCGAGGTGCGCCAGAGCGAGCCGGAACTCTCCGAGGCCGTGACAGCCGCAACCTTCCTCCCTCGAGTCAATCACACGGTCAATCCCTACCGGCTCACGCGGGCCGTTGCCGACAGCGTGATTGCCGCCGGGGGAGTGGTCGAGACAGCGACGGTGACGGGAATCGAGGTGAGCGACGGTCGGGTGCGGACACTGCGAACGACGACAGGAGACAGGAATGTGGACCGCCTGGTGGTGTCCGCAGGCGCGTGGTCGGGACGTCTGGCGAAGATGCTCGGCATCCGTGTTCTGCTCGACACCGAGCGGGGGTACCATACGGTTTTTCATGGTACCGACAGCGGGCTGCGCCTGCCGCTCATTCATGGAGAACAGGGTTTCGGCATGAATCAGATGGACGAGGGGCTTCGCATTGCCGGAAGTGTCGAGATGGCCGGCATCGATGCTCCCGCCGACTACGCGCGCGCCGACATCCTGGTCGAAAGGGGACGCAATCTGCTGCGCAACTTCAAGCCTGAGCCTTCGGCGAAGATTACGCGATGGATGGGTCGCCGGCCGACCCTGCCCGACTACCTTCCAGCACTCGGCAAGGTCGACGGCCTGGAGAACACGTGGTTCAACTTCGGGCACCAGCACCTTGGCCTGACCCTGGCGGCGCGCAGCGGCGAGGTGATGGCGAATCTCGTGGCGGGCCGCGATCCCGGCCTTGACCTTGGCGCATTCAGGCCGGATCGTTTCCACAGGTAATGGGTGGAGATCGGGTGTCATGAGCCGTGCATTTGTCCGGGAGCCGGACGCCGACAGCGTCGTCGACGTCCTGCCCGAACTTCCCCAGGAGCCGGTTCCCAACTATGTCACGCCGGAAGGCATGGCCATGCTTGAGGAATGGCTTGACCGACTGCGCCATGAACGCGATGCGCTGGAGGCCGACGAGGCCAGCATGATCGGACGTAACCAACTGGCCCATGTCAGGCGCGATCTTCGCTATGTGGAGGGACGGATCGACCATGCCGTGGTGGTGGATCCGGCCGGACAGCCTGCCGGCAAGGTGGCGTTCGGCGCCCGTGTCAATGTGCTGGACGAAGACGGGGAGCACCGCACCTGGCGCATCGTCGGCGAGAACCAGGCGGACATCGACAAGGGCATGGTGAGCTGGATCTCACCCCTGGCCCGCGCGCTCATCGGTGCCGAAGTGGGCGACACCGTCACCTGGCGGCGCCCTGCGGGCGACCTCGAACTCGAGATCACCGCCATCAGCTACGTGTAGCTGACCAGCGTCGGATTGCCGCCTTCCCGGGTGTTCCACCGCACCATCCGTTCAGCGGGCCGTCACCACGTTCAGTCGATTCTGGCTGAAGCTCACAAAGTGCCGCATCGGCAGATATCAAGGTGGAGATCCCGGATGCACTCCGACGGGGTGTACGTCCCGGGGCCGATCGTCGGAAGCGCCAAGGGCATGCGTCCGGTGCACGCGGTGCCGAACCAGGGGGGAAGCGCGCATCTCTCCTCCCGGTGCCGGAACGATCGCTCAGCGTGCAGACTTGGCGGCGATCGCCAAGCCGGTACTCCAGTTCATCTCGACCACCTTGCAGTCCGGTCGCTGCTTCAGAGAGGTCAGCAACCCGGCGACTCTCTCGCCATGGCCATCGGGCCAGTTCCCTTGCGGCTGCATGTCGTCAATGACGTAGATGCCTCCGAACTTCAATCGGTCCCAAACGGTGGCGAAGTGTTCATACTTGCCCGGAATGGCGTCAGCGAAAATCAGGTCGAATGACAGATGCCTGTCGGTTTCCAGCCACCCTATGGCGTCTCCGATGACAAACCGCACTCTCGGATCTTGGCCCAGAAAGTGCCGGGCTATGGCCACCACATCGCGGTTTGTGTCAACCGTATGGAGCAACGAAGTGCTGTCCATGCCGTCCAACAGCCAGGCTGT
>JAJEBJ010000064.1 GCA_022822575.1 Alphaproteobacteria bacterium
CTTCTGGGAAAAGCTGCTGATTCTGCACGGCATACACTGCGGCTATCGCGATGCTGGTCGGTTACCAAGCGACAGCGACCGCATCTCCCGTCACTATTATGATGCCGCCATGATCGCGGCGACCGGAACGGGTGACGCCGCACTTTCCAACCTTGCCCTCCTCGACGTGGTCCGTGAACACAATCTCACAGCCTTCCGCCAGGCCTGGAAGCGGTTCGATGAGGCCGTTCCCGGTTCCCTGCGTTTGGTGCCGCAACCGGAACCGCTGGCGGCAATCGAACGGGACTATCGCGCCATGCGCGATATGATTTTGGGCGATGCGCCTCCGTTTGAATGGATCGTAACGCAATTGCACCGGGTAGAGACTGCGATCAACGAAGCATAGAGCCGGAAACAGAATCATAGTTTCCCTGGCCTCTTGAGAAGCAACACTCCGACGAGAAGTCCGTCGGCCCGTCTCTTGCTCGCGAAGGAAACCGGCGCACCCTCAGTTACAACCCCAAAGTGAGACATTTTGGATCGGCACACCGGCGACCGCATGAATTGGCACTACATTGCTGTGATCAAGCCTCGACCGGGCGCCAACGCTCTGTAGCGCTCGACGAGGTATCAACCTTGCGAATCCGGCATGTCGTGCCGGATTTGCAAGGTTAAGCCTGTGTCGACCGTGAAGGTCGCACGGAATCAGCATACGCCGCTCGCGCGGACGCCCACCATCGGAAGGGGGGATTCTTCCGGAAACTGGCGTTCCCCGAGGCGCCCCCGAGACATCCGCTGAGGACATGGTCATTTCGGCGCCTTGTGTCGCCTCCGGGGCGGTGCCAGCATGATGAAGGGGTGACGTTCGGGAGGCGGCATGGATTGGCCTCACGACCGGAAGTTGCTGCCCCTGCCCGGAGCGAACTTAGGCAGGTTGATCGACGTTGGTGACGCCGAAGCATTCTTGGTGGCGCATGTCTAACCGTCCAGCTCACTCCAGATGTTTCGCACCGAGTCCTTGATCATCAATGCCTCTTCCCATCGGTCAGACAGTTCCTCGCCGTCAGGACCCGATATCGCATACTCCTTTGGCCCCAGCTCGCACAGGAAGTTGAGGGTATCGCCAGGGCCCGACCGCTTCCGCCACGATTCGAATCCCCGTCTCCACCAGGCCTGAAACAGTTCAAACCACTCGCGATGATGCGGGAAGGAGATCTGGATTTGCACCTGTTCACGCGATGCGACCCGACCCTGGAAACTCTCTGAGCGGTCAAGAACCTGCTGAATCTGGCCATGAACGATGTCATCTATTGGCCAGGAGAACTCGCGGCCAACGACGAAATGCGACAAGTCGGCGCACAAACGCATCCGGGGTACGGCATCCATCAACTGGAGCGTGTAGAGCATGTCCGTTGTGATGCAGTCCCTGTGTGTCTCGATTGTGACATCGACGCCGGCTCGCTCGCAGTCATCCAGCCAGCGATTGATGTACTCTGCGCCCTCCGCGACGGTGAAAGGGTAAACCTGGCCGATGATGTTGAGATGTCGAGAGTCTAGATTTTGAGCCAACTCGATCGCCGGCCTCAGATCGTCCACTCCCTTGGGGAATGCCGTCACGGTCGACGCGAGCCCAAACTCCCGAAGCAAAGGTCCGATGCCTTCACCGTTCGGATCTCCATAGACGACGTCAATACCGTCATATCCTGCATGGGAAATCATGCGCACCTTGGTGTCGAGCGACCACTCGTCAACCTTCGCGCTACGTCGCTCCATCGCCCAGAGTGCCTGAAATACTTCCAGCTTTTGCGCCATCTCCACCTCGGTTTCAGATCCTGCAAGGCCCGTTGGACCGCGTTATTGTACGTCTTGAGGCCAACCAGCGCCCCTAGGTTGCGAGATATCACAATGTGGGCGGCGATGAACCTGCAGGAACCAAGGTCGGATCCGGTGTACGGAGGGTTGGTCATGCGACGGCCCTGCTTTTCTCGATGGCCTCGATGCCGTCCTTGAACCTGACCCCCTCGATGACGTTGCTGAGTTGTCGGAAGCCGCGCAGCCGACGCCAGGACTGCTTTGCACTCATGCCCATCCTGCAGATCATTGAGAGCATCGTGCGGCGGATGACTCAGCTCTTCGCTCGCGAACACCGGTGGAGGATGGTGGCGAACGCCGACCCGATCACGTTCGTCTTGTGCGGATATTGACTGGAACAAGCCGGGGTGCGAGGTCGCGCTTGATTTCAACCGCCCGCAAAGCTCCGCCCGGCATCCGGGGCACCAGGTCGATTTCGGCGCCGGCTGCCATTCGGCAGCATGACGGTTGAACGCTCTCCGGAACGTCACCGTGACGACAGGCTGACGTGGAGATATGGGCATCCCCGCACCTTGTTTCGCCTCCGGGGCGGTGCCAGCATGATGAAGGGTGACGTTCGGGAGGCGGCATGGATTGGGTTCACGACCGGAAGGTTCTGCCTCTGCCCGGAGCGACCTTCGGCAGGCTGATCGAGATCGATGACGCCGAGACATTCACGAGCGCAGTCGAAGGGGCGCCCGACGTGCTGCCGGCCCTGCTCTGCGAGGCCGGCGGACTCCTGGTCCTGAAGGGCATGGGAGCGATTTCCGGGCATCCCGAAATTCTGGTCAGGCTCAGCCATCCCTTCGGCTCGGAGGTGGAGGACTATGCCCTCACCTCGAACCGCCACAACCTCCTGCATCCCGCCTCGACCCGGATCATCCGCATCTCGAACCGGCCGCCGATGAATTTCGAACCCCCCGAGCCCCCGAATCCGCCGCGCACCGAAGACGGTGAACTGCCGGTCCGGTTTCCTCACCGGAGGGGCTGGCACACCGATCAGAGTTTTCGCCGCCCGCCACCCGATATCTCGCTCTTCTATGCCCACGAACCGGCGCCCCGCGACCAGGGCCAGACGCTCTATGCCGATGGAACGGGCGCCTGGGAACGTCTCGATGACGACCTCGCCGCCATCGCCGAGAACCTCGTCGGCATTCATGTGGCACCCTTCAAGGGGCATGGCGAGGACGATGTCCGGGACGGGCGTGAACCCCATGCCTTGAACGAACGCGACGGCCCCCAGCCCCAGCCGGTGGTGCGCGTCCATCCGGTCAGCGGACGCAAGGCGCTCTATCTTTGTGAGCGCGAGCAGATGGACTGGATCCACGGTCCCTTTGCCGGGATGGAACCCGGAGTGCACGGCGAGGCGGCGCAACTCCTCTACCGCCTGATGCACCATTTCACGCAGCCTGCTCTTACCTATGCCCATCACTGGGACCAGGGAGACCTCGTGATCTACGACAACAGGTGCACGATCCACTCGGCCACCTGGTTCGACGCTGCGAAGCACAACCGCGACATGTGGCGCACCACCGTGTGGGGCAATCCCGGACCGTTCTACGAAGGCGAATCGAGGAGCTGGGAGGGCGACGCCGTCAGAGGCTGATCGTCAGGCCGCCATCGATCGTGAGGACGTGTCCGTTGACGTAGGACGCCGCATCAGAGGCAAGGTAGAGCGCCGCCCAGCCGATGTCCTCGGGCTCTCCCCAGCGTCCCGCGGGGGTCTTCTCCCTCACCGATTCGAAGAATGCCGGATCGTCGTGGAGCGGCTTCGTCAGGTCCGTGACGACGTAGCCGGGCGCGATGGCATTGACGGTGATCCCGTGCGGTCCGAGTTCCGTCGCCATGACGCGAACGAGGGCGTTCATGCCGCCTTTGGCCGCGCCGTAGGCCGGCACGTTTTCGCGTCCGATCGAGGCGATGATCGACGAGACGAAGATGATCCGGCCGCGGGCCTGCTCCACCATGTGCCGCGCCACGGCCTGCGAGAGGCGAAAACCGGCGGAAAGATGCACGTCCAGCGTGCGCTGCCAGTCATCGAACCCGTGTTCGAGAAACGGCACGCGCATGCCGTGGCCGGCGTTGTGGATGAAGATGTCGATTGTTCCCTGCCGGTCGCGAAACTCCTCGACCTTCTCAAGGGCCGCGTCGGTATCGCTGACGTCGAATACAAGGTCATGCGCCTCGATACCGGCCTCACCGAGTTCGCGGCATGCTCCGATCGTCGTCAGTGGATCACGGCCGTTGATGCCGACGACCGCCCCCGCCTCGCCCAGGGTCCTGGCAATGGCAAGCCCCAGACCGCGCGTCGACCCGGTGATGACGGCGGTCCGTCCTGAAAGGGAGAAGGGATGGGTCATGGCCGGCGCTTCCTGATGGAGGGGGCCGACAGGGTATCGTTCTATTGCGGGTCCGCAATCGGCCTGTGTGGAACGATGAGAGCATCGGCAACGGTGCACCCCTCGCCTTCGCCGTGAACGATGACGGGATTGATGTCGACCCCTTCGAGCCATGGCTCATGAGCCGCGACAAAGTCCGAGAGAGCCCCCAGAGTGGCGATGAGGGCAGGCTGGTCCGCCCGTGGCGCGCCTCGCCATCCCGCGAGCATCTGACCCAAACGGCGACCACCGACGAGCGCCGCCAGCTCGTCATCGGTTGCCGGAACCAACGCCATGGCGACCTCGTCCACGAGTTCGGCCAGGACGCCGCCCGGTCCCACGGCCATCACGAGTCCGAAGGAGGGGTCGCGGGCGATGCCGGCGATGACCTCGACACCAGGCGACGCCATCTCCTGAACCACGATCTCGGCTTCCGGCAGCCCGGCAAGCCGTTGCTCCAGGTCTTCGAAGGCCTCTCTCACAGCATCGTCACCGGCAAGGGCGAGCTTCACCAGGCCATGCTCGCTGCGGTGCGGCAGTCGGTCGCCCACCGCCTTCATGGCAACGTCACCATCGAGGTCCCGGGCCGCCGCGACGGCATCCTCCGAGGTTGCGACGCGAATGCTGCGGGTCACCTTCATTCCGGCACTGGCGAGAAGGCGCTTGGCATCGAGTTCGTGAAGCGTGGGCCTCGTAATCCAGTCCGGCGGTTGTTCTGTTGGCAGGACTTGTGCAGGGCTTCGTCGAACCGATCCGCTCCACGCTGCATGGCGGGTGATGGCGCCGAGGCCCTGGGACATGCCGCTGACGGTCGTGATGCCTTCGTCGAGCAGCTCCCTCACCTGGCTCGTTCGCATGACCCCGTGTCTGGCAGACATGAGGTAGAACGGCAGGGTGGCGTTTCGGTGGGCGTCGATGAGCGCCGGGGTGATGGCCTCGTCCTGACCCTCGTACTCCACGGCCTGTCCGTCGTTGTTGTCGAGCAGCACGACCACCGCATCATAGGCTCCGGAGACCGAGGTCTCCCGCATCGCCACCTCGAAGTTGCCGGCAAAGTCGCCCTGTCCCCAGACGTCGACCGGATTGCCGTCTCCGGTGATCGACCCGACCTTGGCCTCGACCGCCTGGCGCGCGGCGGGCGGCAGGGGTGGAAGATTGAGTTCCCCACCCTCGGCCACATCGAGCGCAAGACCCGCATGACCGCCCGAGCCCGTGATCACGGCGAGCCGGTCTCCGGCGGGTCGGCGTCCCGACTGGGTGACCGCCATCACTTCCACCATCTCCTCGAGATCGTGCACCTCGATGGCGCGGTGAGCCTTGAGCACCGCGGAAAAAACCCTCGATTCGCCGGCGAGGCCGCCGGTGTGGGTCTCGATGGCCGCCGCCGCCCGGGCCGACCTGCCGGCCTTGAGCACGATGACCGGCTTGCCGGCGTCATGGGCGCGGTCGAGCGCGGCAACAAACCTCTCCGGTTCGCGCACGGTCTCGGCGAAGAGGCCGATGACCCCGGTCCCCGGATCGTCGACGAGGTACTCGATGAAGCGCGCAGCCGTCGTCATCGCCTCGTTTCCGCTCGAGATGACGTGGCTGAACCCGAAACGCCGGGTATCAGACAGGAAGCCGATGGAGATCGAGCCGCTCTGCGAGATGACACCGACGTTTCCGGTGAGGCGGGGGGGATCCACCACATCCATCATGAAGAGCGAACTCTGGTTGTGAAGGCTCATGGTTCCCATGCAGTTGGGTCCGCAGAGAACCACACCGGCCTCGCGGCACATGGCAACGAGTGCCCGCTGATCGTCCGCGCCTTCGCTGCCGGCTTCGGCGAAGGCGCCAGAATAGATCACGATCGCCCCGGCGCCGCAGGCCACCGCCTTTTCGGCCTCACCCATGACGCGTTCCCGGGAAAGGCAGATGGCAACGGCGTCGATCTTGCCCTCGATCTCCCGGATGTCGGCGTGGCAGGCGTGGCCCAGGACCGTTTCGTTGCGCGGATGGACGGGGAGAATCCTCCCCTCGTAGCCCAGGACATCGAGCGAACGGATGATGGTGCGCCCGAGAGACGGGCGCTCCGAAGCTCCGACAACGGCAATCGAGGACGGCGCCAACAGGCGATCAAGGGCCATCTCCCTCATCCTCGGCATCTCTCCCAGCAGTCTGGGGACCGTCGTTAATCTCCAGCGTCGCCGGGGTCAACGCCCGCTTGAAGACGTGTGTGCCGGCTTCTAACGTGTGCGCCTTCTATCTGCCGGGGGGCGGCGTGAGCGAGGACATCGAGC
>JAJEBJ010000312.1 GCA_022822575.1 Alphaproteobacteria bacterium
GAGGACTCGGACTACCGCGAGTGGGGGGCGTCGGGCGCGGTTCGCCTGGCGCCGGACGAGCGCGGACGGGGCCTCTCGTTCAGCCTGGCGCCGACCTACGGGGCGGCTGGGAGCGGCGTCGACCGGCTGTGGTCGGCCCAGAACGCGCGGGGGCTTAGCGGCGGGACGTTCGAACCGGAGAGCCGTCTGGAGGGCGAGCTCGGCTACGGACTGGCGCTGCTGGACGGCCGCCTCACCGGCACGCCGAACGTAGGCTTCGGGCTTTCGGGCGCCGGGGCGCGTGACTACCGGCTCGGCTGGCGCCTGATCTCGGTGGTCGGGGGCGATTCCGGCTTCGAGGTCACGCTCGAGGCGACCCGCAGGGAGTCCGCCAACGACAACGGCGCCGCCGCGCCGGCCGAGCACGAGGTCATGCTGAGGGCCGGAATCCGATGGTAGGCGCCGGGCGGAGGGGGGGGCCAAGGTGCGGTCCCGGCACGCCTGT
This sequence comes from Alphaproteobacteria bacterium, assembly GCA_022822575.1. Classification (GTDB taxonomy): domain Bacteria; phylum Pseudomonadota; class Alphaproteobacteria; order SP197; family SP197; genus SP197. Next base: position 485 of record JAJEBJ010000312.1, read on the forward strand.
CCGGGCCTGCATGCGGCGCATTCCACCCCGCTGCCAGTGGGCGGACTCGCCGAGTCGGGCGCCATGCAGACGGCCCCCGCCGAAGATTGACGGTCCGGCGTGTTCAACATTCGGGCGTGGATCGATACCTGCCGGACTTTCCTGTCACGCGGATAGAGGCGTGACACAGGGGAATTCGTGCAAGGCATCCTGACCCCCTTGGCAAGGTGCCGATCAAGCCTGGCAGCAAGCACCCGGATACCAACCCCGTCGCGATCGGCTACAATGGCATCGGGTCTTCCCCGGCGATGTAGCGGAGATCGTGCACATGAGCGATTACTCGGGGGTCGACATCAACGCCCGCGATGCGGAGGGCTGGACGCCGCTCCACCGCGCGGCAAGCTGGATCAAGGTGCCCGAGGTCGTGTCGCGACTGACCGAGGCGGGCGCCGACCTCGAGGCTCGCGACAGGTTCGGCCGTACGCCGCTGCACCATGCGGTCAAAAGGGGGACTGTGCCGGCAATCGTCTCGATCCTGATCGAGGCCGGTGCGAACCTCGAGGCACGTGATGAGATCGGCTGGACGCCGCTCCACCTCGCAGCAGCGTTCAACGACGAGACTGCGATCCTGTCCATGCTGATCGAGGCAGGCGCCGACCTCGAAGCTCTCGACGAGGACGACCAGACGCCGCTTCACCATGCTGCGGCCTCCAACGACACGCCCGAGGTCGTGCAGGCGTTGATCGATGCAGGCGCCAATCTCGAGGCCCGCGATGCGGCCGGCTGGACGCCACTGCACCACGCCGCCGACACGAGCGATGGGCCTGAATCCGTGATCGTGCTGCTCGAGGCGGGCGCGGAAGCGGGAGCGCAATCCACGGGAGGGGCCACTCCCTGGGACCTTGTCCAGTCCAATGGCGCACTCAAGGGCACCGAAGCCAGCCAGCGTCTCCATGACGCGCACTTCGCAGGGTAGCCCGAAGCCGGCCGCTGCACGACGCGGACACGCCCTCTTGCCGTTGTCACCGCGCGGATGAAGTTCCGTTCATGCCACTCGCTCAAGAGCAGGATGCTGCAGCGTGATTGTGGAGTTGCGAAGTGCTCCAAACTCTCCGGCGCGCAATCTGCCCGACCGTCGCCGACGGCGCAGGTGTTGGAGCGGTGCCGGTTCCCCGGAGTTTCCGGCCCGCGCTGGCATCGACGCCATGGTGCGCCGATAGTACGCTGGCGACGGAATCGGCATGGTTCTGACCGGCCATGCCTCAAGGGCAATCATGTGTGGATAACGGTATGACGGAACACCGGCCGGACGGACTGGCAGGCGGCATACGCATCGGAATCGACATCGGCGGGACCTTCACGGACGTGGTGCTGGAAGGCGACGGCGTCCGCCATGCCGCCAAGACCCTGACGACGGCAGCGCCCGCCAAGGGATTCATGACCGGTCTCATGGAGGTGATGGAGGCTGCCGGTGCCGTGGCCGGGGACGTCGGTCTCGTCCTTCACGGCACGACCCTGGCGACCAACGCCCTGATCGAGCGCAAGGGGGCCGTCACGGCGCTTTTCGTCACCGAGGGTCACCGGGATTCCCTGGAGATCGCCTACGAGAACCGGTTTGATCAGTATGACATCCTGGCCGACCGCTCCCGTCCCTTGGTGCCGCGCCGACTCAGACTCCCGGTGCCCGAGCGGATCAACGCCAGGGGCGAGGTGCTGGTGCCGCTTGACGAGGAGGCCGTCGCGGCCTGGATCGACCGCCTCGTTGAACTCGGTGTAGAGAGCGTCGCCGTCGGTCTGCTTCACGCCTATGCCAATCCGCAGCACGAACGGCGCATTGCCGCCATGGTCGCCGAACGGCTGCCCCACGTGGCGGTCTCGGTCTCGAGCGACGTCTGCCCCGAAATCAGGGAGTACGAGCGCCAGACGACAACCGTGGCGAACGCCTACATCAAGCCCGTCATGGCCGCGTACCTCACCGACGTGGAACACGCCCTCGAGGAGGCGGGATTCACCTGCCCGTTTCTCCTCATGACCTCGGGCGGCAGCCTTGTCACCATCGCGACGGCGCGGGCGTACCCGGTGAGGCTCATCGAGTCGGGTCCTGCGGGAGGGGCGATTCTGGCCGGTCACATCGCGCGGTCCATGGGGGATGACAAGGTCGTCAGCTTCGACATGGGGGGCACGACGGCGAAGATCTGCCTGCTCGATCATGGCGAACCGCTTCTAGGGCGCCATTTTGAGGTCGACCGCGCCCATCGCTTCATGAAGGGAAGTGGCATACCGCTCAAGATTCCCGTTGTGGAGATGGTGGAGATCGGTGCAGGCGGGGGTTCCATCGCCTCCGTCGACCAGCTCTCCAGGATAAAGGTGGGCCCGCAGAGCGCCGGCGCCGAACCCGGACCGGCGTGCTATGGCAAGGGCGGCGCCGATCCCGCGGTCACCGATGCCAACCTCATCCTGGGCCGCCTCGACGCGACGGACTTCGCCGGAGGCGCCTTCGATCTCGACCCGCAAGCCGCCGCCCAGGCGGTTCTGGGTGGCGTCGGCGAGGCGCTGTCGCAGACTGCCGTCGAGGCGGCGCTGGGCATCGTCGAAATCGTCGACGAGAACATGGCCGCGGCGGCCCGCGTGCATGCGATCGAGCGCGGCAAGGAGATCGAGGACCGCACCATGATCGCCTTCGGCGGGGCAGCGCCCGTGCATGCCCTTCGAGTCGCCGAGAAACTGGGAATCCGAAAGGTTGTCGTTCCGGTCAATGCCGGCGTCGGATCGGCCGTCGGACTGCTGCTTGCTCCGGTGGCCTACGAGGTGGTGAGGAGTCACTACCAGCGACTTTCCCGCTTCGATGCGGCCGCCCTCAATGTGCTCTTCGACGCCATGAGCCGGGAGGCGCACGATGTGGTGGCCCGGGGTGCGCCGGGGCAGGCCGTGAGTGAGCATCGCCACGCCTTTGCGCGCTACATCGGACAGGGTCACGAGATCCGGATCGATCTTCCGGACCGGGCGCTCTCCGACGGGGACGCAGGTTGGATCGCCGATGCCTTCGAGGACGCCTATCGCCAGCAGTTCGGCAGAACGGTTCCGGGGCTCGAGGTCGAGGTGCTGACCTGGTCGCTGACGGCCGTGGCGCGTGTCGCCCATTCTCCTGCCAGCAGGATGACGCCGGCGGGGATCGCCGGGAACGGTGCGAGGTCGTTCCGTGGAATCGTCTTCCCAGGCGACGACGACGCGAGCAGGACCGCCGTTCTCCCGCGTCATGCGCTCGCCCCGGGAGAGGAGGTGACCGGTCCAGCGGCGATCGTCGAGACCCAGACAACGACCATCGTGTCGCCCGGCTGGCGGGGCTCCCTCGATGAAGACGGACACCTCGTGTTCGAGCATGGCAGTGAGGTCACCGCGCATCTGGTGGCGGGACTGCGCCACCAGGTGCTGTGGGACCGGTTCATTGCCGCCGTCGAGGAACAGGCGCAGGCGATCATCCGCACGGCCTTTTCGACGACCGTGCGCGAAGCCGGCGACCTGTCGGCGGGCATCTTCGACCTCCAGGGCCGCATGCTTGCCCAGGCGGTCACCGGGACACCCGGCCACGTCAATGCCATGCCGGCGGCAGTCGGATTCTTTCTCGAGAAGTACCCCGTCTCCTCCATGAAGGAGGGTGACGTCTTCGTCACCAATGATCCCTGGCATGGCACCGGGCACCTCTTCGACTTCACGGTCGTGACTCCGTGTTTTCGCAACGGCGCCGCGGTGGGGCTCTTTGCCTCAACGGTGCATGTCGTCGACATCGGGGGCCCCGGTTTCGGTCCCGATTCGGGCCAGGTCTACGAGGAGGGCCTGTGCATTCCGATCATGCGGCTCTTCGATGGCGGCGAGGCCAACGAGAGCGTATTCGAGATCATCCGGGCCAACGTGAGGGAACCGGTCCAGGTCGTCGGCGACCTCTACTCGCTTGCCACCAGCAATGACGTCGGCTGCCGGCGCCTGAGGGAGCTGATGGACGAGTTCTCCATGAACGGACTCGAGGAAATCGCCGATCACATCATCAGCACGTCGAAGAGCGCCATGCTGGAGATCGTCGGCGCGCTTCCGCATGGAACCTGGACCCATGCGATGACGGTTGACGGTTACGACGACCCTGTCGACCTCAGGGCCTCCCTGACGGTGTCGCGGGACGGCATCGACATCGATTTTGCCGGGACGTCGTCCATGTCGCCCTACGGCATCAACGTGCCGATCACCTATACCCAGGCCTATGCCACCTTCGGTGTGCGGTCCGTCGTTGGACGCGACGTTCCCAACAACACGGGCTCCCTGGAAACGGTCAGGGTCACCGCACCGGAACACTCCATCCTCAATGCACCGCGGCCGGCGGCCGTCACCGTGCGCCACGTCATTGGCCAGATGCTGCCCGATGTGGTTCTGGGCTGTCTCGGTCAGGCCTTGCCCGGACAGGTGCCGGCCGAGGGGAGCTCGAGTCTGTGGAACCCCTCCTTCATTGGCGGTCACGGGGTCACCGGAAGCCACGACTACGGTGACGCCACGCCGTTCTCCGTCACCGTCTTCCATTCCGGCGGCACCGGCGCCAGGCCTGGAAAGGACGGCCTGTCGGCGACGGCATTTCCTTCAGGTGTAAGGAACACGCCGGTCGAGATCACCGAATCCATCGCGCCTCTCATCTTCACCCGCAAGGAACTGCTCGAAGGCTCCGGCGGCGAGGGCAGGTACCGCGGTGGAGACGGACAGGTCATCGAGGTGGAGCACGCCGAAGGCGCCCCCTTCGCGGTCCTGGCGCTCTTCGACCGTATCGATCATCCCGCCCGCGGCCGAGACGGTGGCGGCAGCGGTGCACCCGGAGCGATCCGTCTTGCCGGTGGAATGGACCTCAAGGGCAAGGGGAAACAGATCGTGCCTTCGGGAGAACGGCTCATACTCGAACTCCCGGGGGGTGGCGGTCTTGGGGAAGCCGGGCGCGAGGAGACCGATGCCGCCGGCTGAGTCTCCCGGGATGCGACTGCCACGGGATATCCGGCGTATCGGCGCCTGTGTCTCCTTCCATGCCGCCCACCGGGGCGATCACGAGGCGGCGGTCGCCGGGACCGTCAGGATGACCTACCGGGATCTCGACCGGTCGGTGGGGCGCTGGGCGAAGGCCTTTCTCGCCGCCGGACTGGGACACGGTGACAGGGTGGCCATGCTGGCGCCCGCCTCGACGGAGTGGCTGGCGGTCATGCTCGCGGTCACCGACATCGGAGCCATCTGGACGGGATTCCACCCGCGCTACCGTCTGCCGGAATTCCGTCACGTCACGGCGTTGACCGCGCCGAAGGTGCTCGTTGCCTTTCGCCACATCCACGGCAGGGATTACGCCACGGAACTCCGCGCGCTGCGGGCCGAGACGCCGGCGCTCGTCGACATGGTGATGATCGACGAGCCACTCGACGACGCGACCATGGCCGGGACCTTCCTTGAAGCGGGCGCCGGCGTCAGCGATGAGGACCTCGATCGCCACCGGGACGCCGTGGCGGTCGACGACACGGCGGTCCTCATCTTCACGTCCGGCACCACGGGCCGGCCCAAGGCGGCCATGGTTCGCCACCGTGCGCTCCTCGTCGGCGCCATGGTGGAGAACGAGCACTGGCCCATGACGCGGCCGCGCCTGCTTCACATGATGCCCGTCAACCACATCGCCGGGATCGGCATGACGGCCGTCTTCGCCCTGTGGACAGGCGGAACCCTCGTCTTCCAGTCCAGGTTCGAGGCGGGCGATCTGCTGCGTCTGATTGAGGAGGAACGGATCGATCACGTCCTGGGGTCGCCGGTCCAGTTTCACATGATGGCCCATCACGCGGATGTGGAACGCCGCGACCTCGCAAGCCTGAAGTACATCACGTGGGGAGGCGCACCGATGGCG
>JAJEBJ010000486.1 GCA_022822575.1 Alphaproteobacteria bacterium
CGCCATCATCTCCTACTTCGATCACGCAACGGCCGTCACGCATCGGCTGCTCGAGGCCTTTGCCATGGCGCTTGACCTGGAAGAGGACGCCTTCACCAGGTCCTTTCGCCGGCACCTCACCAACATCTCCCTTCTCCACTATCCGGCACGTCCCGAGGCCATGGGACTGCCACCAGACGACGTGCTGCCCCACAGGGACACCAACATGATCACGGTCCTGTTGCCGGGAGAGGCTGGCGGACTGCAGGTTGAGAGCCCGGACGGCCGGTGGATCGACATTCCGCACCAGGAGGACCGCCTCATCGTCAACATCGGCAACGAGCTGGAAGTCTGGTCAGGCGGGCGCTTTGCCTCGACCTTGCACCGCATCCACCCGCCGCGCGAGCGCGAGCGCTATTCCATCGGCTTCTTCGCCGTTCCCGATGAGGACGCGATCGTCGCACCCTGGCCCGGTCTCGAGATCAGGGGTGCGCCGGAGGACATGGCGCCACGCCATGCCGGAGAGGATCTCGCGGCCTTCATCGCCAGTTTCGACCGCTTCGTCGACGAATTGCCGGCACAGCCCTGACGGGTCACGACGCCAGGGAACTTTCCCTGTGTTCGGCCCGTGCCAGCCAGTCCGGATGAACCTCCACGCCCCAGCCCGGCGCGTCCGGCACCGTTACCTTGCCGTCCTCGACCAGGAAGGGATCGCCGACAAAGAGACCCTCTTGCCAGGGATAGTAGTCGGCGCCCTCGATGGAGAACTCCAGGTACTTCCCGGCGTTGGCGAGGGCGGGGAGGAGATGCATGGTGCAGATGGTCACGAGGGTGAGATTGGCGCAATGCGGCGTGCAGGGCAGGCCCGCCGAGGCCGCCATGCGCGCCACCTCGAGGGTTCGCGTGAGCCCGCCCATGTACATGATGTCGGGCTGCACGATATCGACGGCACGGGTGTCGATTATCCGCCGCCACTGGGCCAGGTCGCAGTCCTGTTCACCGCCTGTCACGTCGATCGCCAGCGCCCTCGTCACCTCGCGCGTTTCGTCGATCTCCCAGTAGGGACAGGGCTCCTCGAAGTGGGAGACGCCCTCCCCCTCCAGCATGGTCCCAACCTCGATGGCCCGCGCCGGGGAAAATCCCGAGTTGGCGTCGACCAGGCGCGCCACGCCATCGCCAAGGGCCCGCGACACGACGGGCACGATCTCCTCCGTGCGCCCGGGCCATTCGTCCACGTCGCGGCCGCACTCGGCGCCGACCCGGAACTTGAAGGCATCGAACCCCTTCTCGTCACGCAGGCGGCAGAGCCTGTCGGCCTCGTCACGGGGCGAAATCTGTCGCTTCATCGAGCTTGCGTAGGCACGCAGCGGGCCTGGTGCGCCACCGATCAGGCCGGTGACCGGCTTCGCTTCGCGCTTTCCGGCGAGATCCCACAGGGCGGTATCGAGACCGGCCATGGCGCGCCTGAGATAGGACCCCGGAAACTTGTGCTCGCGCAGGGGTATCAGATCGATGAGCGGAGCAAAGTCCCGGGCGTCGTGCCCGAGGGCGTGGGGCGCTACCTGGCGGTGGAAGACCGCGGCCGTGATGTCGGCGTTGTACGTCGACATCTGACCCCAGCCCTCGTCACCGGAATCGGTCGTTACCTTCACGAAACCGACCCAGCGGTTGGAGAACGTCTCCAGGCGGGTGATGGTCATGGAGGGTGCTAGAACGGTGACTTGACGTCGGCCATCAGTTCGTCATCGATGGCATTGGCACGCCGGCAGGCTTCCCGGGCGCTCAATCTGGCCCAGTAGTCCTCGAAGGCCGGGCGCTTGTCCACGGTTCCGTACTGCATGCCCCAGCCGATCTGACAGCCGACGTAGACGTCCGCCGCCGAGAAATCCCCGCCGGTGATGTAACCGCCCCCGGCGAGAGTCTCGTCGAGTACATCCATGACATGCTCCCAGGTTCCGTAGCCCATCATGCCGACACCCTTCTCGGGCACCGTGAATCCGAAGTGCCGGTTCGTGGTGGACGCTTCAAGCGGTCCGGCGCCGAAGAAGAGCCACCGGTAGTAGGGGCCGCGGGCACCCTGAGTGGGCGCCAGACCGGCCTCGGGGAAGGCATCGGCAAGGTGGGCGCAGATGGCCGCCGCCTCCGTGACGACTGCCTCACCGTGCCTGAGTGCCGGAATCTTGCCCATGGGATTGATCGCAAGGAAGTCGGGGGATTTCATCGGCGCGCCGTACTCGACGATTTCGGTCGTGTAGTCGACACCGATTTCTTCCAGCATCCAGCGCACGATCCGCCCGCGCGACATGGGATGCGTGTAGAACACGATCTCTGCCGTCATGGGGTCACTCCCTGTTCAATCCGGTTCATTATGTCGCTCGCCCGGGCCGAATTCAGCCCATGCGCCGGGCCTGTTCGAGAATGCGCTCCATGGCCCTGAGGACGGGTCTCTCGATGAGCTTGCCGTCGATCACCACCAGACCCGTGGCAGCCTCGTCGAAGGCCTCCACGATGCGCCGCGCCTCCTCGATGTCACCGGGCGACGGACTGAACACGTCGTGGATGACGGGGATCTGGCGGGGGTGAATGGCGCCCTTGCCGACGAAACCGGTGGCCCGGCTCGCCTCGGCTTCGGCCCTCATGCCATCCACGTCGTCAAGGTCGAGCCAGGGAACGTCGATGGCGTCAAGACCGGCCAGGGCCGCCGCCTGGACGACTCTGGACCGCGCGAAGAGCATCGCCTCCCAGGTGTTGCTGGCTCCGATGTCGGAGGAATAGTCGATGGCGCCGAAGAAGAGCGACTGCAGCCGCGGACCCGACCGTGCGATGGCGGCGGCGTTCTCCAGGCCCTCGGCTGATTCGATGATGACGTGGAGCGTCGTGTCGAGACCAGCTGCATCGAGGTGGTCGGCGACGAGGGCGACCTC
>JAJEBJ010000184.1 GCA_022822575.1 Alphaproteobacteria bacterium
ATGACCATGATCTGCGTCACTCACGAGATGGGGTTTGCCCGCTCGGTGGCCGACAATGTGGTCTTCATGGATGAAGGCGAGATCGTGGAGTTGAACCCTCCCGGCGAGTTCTTCGACAACCCGAAGAACGAACGCACCCGGCTGTTCCTCAGCCAGGTCCTGTCATACTGAGGCCGGCGACGTGGACCAGACCCTTATTGATGAACTTGCCAGATTTGCTGGCGAGCTGGCCGATGTGAGTGGCCCGATCATCCGCAGGGCGCATCAGGGCGGCTTCTCGACCGAAGCGAAGGCCGATGGCAGCCCGGTTACCAATGTCGATCGTGCCGTCGAGGACCGGCTGCGCGCGATGATCGCGACGTCCTATCCGGATCACGGCATCGTCGGCGAGGAACGCGGCGCCACGGAGGCCAGCGATGGCCCGGTTTGGGTCATCGACCCGATCGACGGCACACTGCCATTCCTTGCCGGCATCCCGGTGTTCGGTACGCTGATTGCACTGGTGAAGGATGGCGTGCCGCTGGTCGGCGTCATCGACATGCCGGTGACCGCCGAACGTTGGCTCGGCTGCCGGGCTCGTCCGACGACACGCAATGGCACGGCCGTCAGGGTGCGTCCTTGCGGCAGTCTCGCCGACGCGCTGATGTCGACCAGCAATCCCGACTTCTACGGTGTCGACGATGGCACCGCCTTCGCGCGACTCAAGGCGGCGGTATGCTGGACGGTCTATGGCGGAAGCTGCCTGGCCTATGCCCAACTCGCCTCGGGGCGTACCGACCTCGGCATCGACGTCGCACTCGATCCTTTCGACTATCTTGCGCTGGTGCCCGTCATAGAGGGTGCCGGCGGCGTCGTGAGCGACTGGCAGGGCGCTCCGCTAACCATGGCCTCCGGCAGCCGCATCCTCGCTGCCGGTGACGCGCGAAGGCATGCCGAAGCCATGGCGATCCTGGCTTACGCCTGAGCCGCCACGCATCCGTGACCATGGCGCCGGTTCCTCAATCCCCGGTCCAACAACCCCACGAAGGTCGCCGCTGCGCGTTCGGTCACGGTCTGCCATGCTCATTCGGGATGCAACCGCTCTGGGCTTGATGCTGCCCATTGAGCTTGTTGCGGGTTGCCCCATCCGCAAGGCCATTGAGGGTCATGCTCAAGCAGTTGGTCCGACGCAAATGGACGTTGCCACCTTTGGCACGCTCACGTCAGAAGCGGTCGAGCGTGTTCTTCGAGAGCTCCCATCGGTCTCCTGGGGCAGGCCATCAGAAGTCCCGTGCGCAGGTGATGACAGCCAAACCGTGGGGCCCAGGATCGTGGTGTCGGGCAATTGGCGCTTGCCTTCACGGCAGTCCGGCCACTTGAGTCAGGATGTCGGACTTCCTTGCATGGCTTGAAGGCATCGACGCATCGTTGAGTGGCCCGGCTTTTCGGCATAGCATTCCGCCGATGCTGTTGCACCAGAGGTGCGGAAACGACGTGCGTCCGCTCGCGCGACGAAGGCACTTGCGAGAGAACTTATGTTGATTCAGCGTGTTACTGTTCCGTTCAGGACCGAATGTGCGTCAGCGGTACCCCATTGCCATCTTCGTCAGACGCGGGGTGAGTGACCCCATGCTGTCCGAACCGGTCCGTAAGGGATACAGCGTCTGTCCACACGACTGCCCGTCGACGTGTGCCCTTGAGGTCGACATTCTCTCGGCAGACCGGATCGGCAGGGTGAGGGGGGCAAAGGACAACAGCTACACCGCCGGTATCGTCTGCGCCAAGGTGGCGCGCTATGCGGAGAGGATCCATCATCCGCAGCGCCTGACAACGCCGCTGCGCCGCGTCGGGGACAAGGGGTCGACGGATTTTGTTCCCGTCGCCTGGGATGAGGCGATGGATGAGGTCGCGACCCGCTTCGCCGAAGCGGAAGCCCGCCATGGCCCTGAAACGGTCTGGCCGTACTACTACGCCGGGACCATGGGCCTGGTGATGCGAGACGGCATCAACCGGCTGCGTCATGTCAAGCGCTACAGCGGACAGCACAACACCATCTGCACGACGCTGGCCTGGGCCGGCTACATCGCCGGTACCGGAGCGCTCATGGGACCCGATCCCCGCGAGATGGCGAAGTCCGACTGCGTCGTCATCTGGGGCACCAATCCGGTCAACACGCAGGTCAACGTCATGACCCACGCGATGCGCGCACGCAAGGAGCGCGGCGCGACCATCGTGGTCATCGACACCTACCGGACCGGCACGGCCGAGAAGGCGGACCTCTTCCTGTGCGTGAAACCCGGAACCGACGCAGCTCTGGCCTGCGGTGTCATGCACGTCCTGTTTCGAGATGACATGGCCGACCGTCAATGGATGGACCGCTACACCGACGATCCGGCAGGTCTCGAGAAGCACCTCGAGACCCGAACGCCCGAATGGGCGGAAGCGATCTGTGGCGTGCCGGCCGACAGGATCGAGACCTTTGCACGGCTGGTGGGTCGTACGCCGAAGACCTATCTGCGCCTGGGTTACGGATTCTGTCGCGGCCGCAACGGTTCCGTCTCCATGCATGCCGCCAGCTGCATCGCCTCGGTGACCGGTTCCTGGCGCCACGAGGGAGGCGGCGCCTTTCACAACAACGGCCAGATTTACCACTGGGACCGCACCATGATCGAGGGCATCGACCGGAGGGACGCGTCGGTTCGTGTCTTCGACCAGTCGCGCATCGGTCCGGTCCTTGACGGTGACAGGCGCGACCTCGGTGAGGGTCCTCCGGTGACTGCCATGCTGATCCAGAACACCAACCCTATGGTGGTGGCTCCCGATCTCGGCCGCGTGCACCGGGGATTTGCACGCGATGATCTCTTCTGCTGCGTGCACGAACAGTTCATGACGGAAACGGCCAGGATGGCTGATATCGTGCTGCCCGCCACGATGTTCCTCGAACACGACGACATCTACCAGGGGGGCGGACATCAGCACATCATGTGGGGACCCAAGCTGGTTTCGGCCCCGGGAGAGTGCCGCAGCAACCACGACGTCATCTGCGATCTTGCCCGCCGTCTCGGGGTGGCAGACGAGCACCCCGGGTTCTCCATGACACCCGCCGGACTGGCCGATCACCTGATGCAGGCATCGGGATGGGGGCCGCTGGACGATCTTGTTGCCAGGAGATGGATGGACGTCCAGCCCGACTTCGAGCGTTCCCACTTCATCAAGGGATTCGGCCACGCCGACGGTCGTTTCCGTTTCCGCGCGGACTGGTCGCACCGGCACAATGTCTTCGGTCCGCAAGGGGTGCCGCACACCATGCCGCAATTTCCCGATTTCTGGGATGTCATCGACACCCGCCACCCCTTGCGTCTCGTGACGGCGCCGGCGCGCAACTATCTCAACTCGAGCTTCACCGAAACGCCGACATCCATCCGGAACGAGAAAACGCCCACCGCCCAGCTGCATTCCGATGATGCCGGTCCCCTCGGCATCACCGATGGCTCGCGGGTGCGCCTGGGCAACGACAAGGGCAGTGTCGTGCTGCGGGCCCGTGTCGTGGAGGATCAGTTGGCCGGCACGGTCATCGTCGAAAGCGTCTGGCCCAACAGCGCGTTTGACGAAGGGATGGGCATCAATCTCCTGGTTTCAGCGGAACCCGGTGCGCCCATCGGTGGCGGCCTCTTCCACGACACCTCAGTGTGGTTGAATCCCGCCTGAGTCAGCGCCAGGCGAACACCGGTTGCTCGAGGTGATCGACCCGGGTCGCCTGCCCCCCGAGCACCACTTCGCGGAACTGGTAGATCACGGCGGCGGTCGGAGCATGGATCTTGCTTCCGGCGATCGGCATGCGGATCACCGGGCGGTCACTCTCGGGTATGGTGATGAACTCCGGGGATCCTGGTGTGTAGAGGCAAGTGAAGGGGATGCGGTGGACGGCTGCGACCTCCTGCGGATTGACCTGCAACGCGACCTTGCCCCCTCCCCAGATGACGACCGGAGTGATGAGGTAGCCTGAACGTGTCGGATAATCGTCGAGTCGTCCCAACACGGCACCTTCGTCGAGATCAAGGCCCACTTCCTCGGCCAGCTCCCGCAGGGCCGCCTCCTCGGGCGTCTCGCCGGGATCGAGGCGGCCTCCGGGAAGTGCCCACTGTCCGGCATGGCGGTTCATGCGTGCTGCCCGGCGCGTCAGGATGAAGGCGCCCTGGCCCTTGCGGTCGGAGACGACGGTCATGGTCACGGCGGCCCTCTTGCGCCCCTCAGGGGCGATCTGCCGCGTCTCGAATCCGGCAAGATGTCGCACCATGCGCTCCTTGAGGGCAGGGCCGTGGACCAGACTGTCCGAATTCATGGCAGGGTTCTCCGACGGTTTCCCGGAGTAGAGGCGCGGACTGTGACGGGCGAACCGGAGGGCGTCAACGCACCCCTTGCACCCGGGCCATCCGTCCGGCAGAAGGTGATGGGCGATCCGGCAGGAACACATGACGACGATTCCCTCAAGCATGGCGGCCGTCCTGCTGACCGGACACGGTGGGCTGGACATGCTGGAGTACCGGGAGGACGTGCCACGCCCTGACCCCGCACGGGGCGAGGTGCTGATCAGGGTTGCCGCGGCGGGGATCAACAACACGGACATCAACACGCGGATCGGCTGGTACTCGAAGAAGGTGACTGGCGGCACCGCTGAAGGATCGGCGTCGATCGACGCGTCCGACGCGTCATGGTCCGGCGTGGCGATGACGTTTCCGAGGATCCAGGGAGCCGACTGCTGCGGCAGGATCGTCGCCACCGGCAAGGGTGTCGATCCTGCACGCAAGGGCGAGCGCGTCATTGTCCGGAGCGTGATGCGCGCACCCCGTGCCTCGAGTCCGTTCGAGTGTTGGACCTTCGGTTCTGAGTGCGATGGCGCCTTTGCCCAGTTCGCGGTGGCGCCGTCCGACGAAACCTTTGCCGTGACGAGCGACTGGACAGACGTCGAACTGGCCTCCATTCCCTGTGCCTGGTCGACCGCCGAGAACATGCTGGAGAGGGCGGGCGTGGGCGCTGAGCGGATTCTCGTGACCGGCGCCTCCGGCGGTGTCGGATCAGCGGTGGTGCAGTTGGCCCGGTACCGGGGAGCCACGGTCATCGCAATGGCCGGCGCGGCCAAGGCAGAAGATGTCAGGGCGCTCGGAGCCAGCGAGGTGATTGGCCGCGATGCGGACCCCGCTGCCGTGCTCGGTCAGGAATCGGTCGACGCGGTCA
>JAJEBJ010000424.1 GCA_022822575.1 Alphaproteobacteria bacterium
CCATCCCGAACCCGTCATTGTGCAGTGCAGCATAGATTGACCGCGATGACAACTCGCCTCGCCGGCACCGCCCCTCAGTGGAAGTTCAGTGGGCGGTCGAAGGAAGCGGGCCGCCGGACCAAAAAAATGGGGGCAGGCCGGAACCCACCCCCAAGTTGGGGAGGACACACCATGAAATCAGGCAGTCAATTGGCCAATCACCAGGCCTGACCGCCCATGTCTGCAACGGGAGTCACGAACATCCACTTGTCGCACCACAGGTGACGCACTTGAGACAGGTCCCGTTGCGGACCAGTGTGAGGTTGCCGCATTCTTCGCACGGATCTCCCTCATAGCCTTGCATGCGTGCCGCATCGACGGCGGTAACGCCTGCAACCGTTTCGTGTTGAGCCACAGCCATTCTGACCGGTTCGGTCTGGCGCCCGCCCTCGAGGACCTGGAGGTGCCGGCCCCGCATATAGCCCCTGCTGGCCACCTGCTCGAGCAGGCTCTGCACCTCGGCCATGCCGTCATCACTTTCGACGAACTCCTCGTCTGCATTGCCGCGTCCCACCGTGTCCGGCATCAGGTCGCCGGGCTCGACGTGAGCGAGATCGTTGCGGGCGAGATAGCTGATCGCCAGTTCCCTGAAAATGTAGTCGAGGATGGACGTCGACATCTTGATGGTGTCGTTGCCCTCGACCATGCCGCTCGGCTCGAAGCGGGTGAAGGTGTAGGCGTCCACGAATTCCTCGAGCGGTACGCCGTACTGCAGACCGATCGACACGGCGATGGCGAAGTTGTTCATCAGGCTGCGGAAGGCCGCGCCTTCCTTGTGCATGTCGATGAAGATCTCGCCCAGACTGCCGTCGACGTATTCCCCGGTCTTCAGGTAGACCTTGTGACCACCGACGATTGCCTTTTGGGTATAGCCGCGGCGGCGGTTGTCGAGGCGCCGTCGTTCGTTGCGCACGATGGTGGTGACGACCTTACGGATCGCCTCGGGGCGGTCCTCCGCCTCCTCGAGATCCTCTGCCAGATCGCCGAGATGCACGGCAGAAAGGGGCTGCGAGAGTTTCGAACCGTCGCGGTAGAGCGCGTTGGCCTTGAGGCCGAGGCGCCAGGAGAGCTTGTAGGTGTCGCGGCACTCCTCGACCGACGCGACGGCGGGCATGTTGATCGTCTTGGAAATGGCTCCCGAGATGAAGGGCTGGGCGGCGGCCATCATCCTGATGTGACTTTCAGTCGACAGGAACCGCCTGCCCTGACGGCCGCAGGGATTGGCACAGTCGAACACTGCAAGATGCTCGTCACGGATGTGAGGTGCTCCCTCGAGGGTCATGGCGCCACAGCAGAAGCCGTTGGCGGCCTCGATGTCGGCCCGGCTGAAGCCGATTGCAGTGAGGAGATCGAAGGCAGGGTCGTCGAGATCCTGGATATCGAGCGCCAGCGTTTCGGTGCAGAAGTCCTCGCCCAGGGTCCATTTGTTGAAGACGAAACGGATGTCGAATGCCGCCTTCAGCGAACCCTCGACCTTCTCCAGGACGTCGTCCGTGAATCCCCTGGCGCGCAGGGTCTCGTGATTCACCGACGGCGCGCCGGCGAGTGTCCCGTGACCGACCGCATGGGTGATCATCGCCGTGACCTCGTGTTCGGTGTATCCCAGCGAAGCCAGGGCCACCGGCACCGCCCGGTTGATGATCTTGAAGTAGCCGCCGCCGGCCAGCTTCTTGAACTTCACCAGCGCAAAGTCGGGTTCAATGCCCGTGGTGTCGCAATCCATGACGAGGCCGATGGTTCCCGTCGGCGCGATCACCGTTGCCTGGGCGTTGCGGTAGCCGTGCAGTTCACCGAGCCGGAGAGCCTCGTCCCACGCCCGGACCGCCGCCTCACCGAGTTCGGGCAAAGGCAGTGCTGCGTGATCGATGGCCACCGGCAACACCGACAGTCCTTCGTAGTTGTCCTGTCCGCTGATGGCGGCCCGGCGGTGGTTGCGCATGACCCGCAGCATGGCGTCCCGGTTTCGGGCGAAGCCGGGGAAAGGTCCGAGCTCACCGGCCATCTCGGCGCTTGTAGCGTAACCGACTCCGGTCATGATGGCGCTGACGGCGCCACAGAAGGCCCGGCCTGCCTCGGAGTCGTACGAGTGGCCCGATGCCATCAGCAGACCGCCGAGGTTGGCATAGCCCAGTCCCAGCGACCGGAAGTCGTATGACCGCCTGGCGATCTCCCGGGACGGGAACTGGGCCATCATGACCGATATCTCCAGCACGATGGTCCACATCCGGACCGCGTGCTCGAAGGCGGCGACATCGAAGCGGCCGTCGTCCTGCCGGAACTTGAGGAGATTGAGGGAGGCGAGATTGCACGCCGTGTCATCGAGGAACATGTACTCCGAACAGGGGTTGGAGGCGTTGATCCGTCCCGACCCGGGGCATGTGTGCCACTCGTTGATCGTCGTGTCGTACTGGATTCCGGGGTCCGCCGACGCCCAGGCCGCGAAAGCGATCCTGTCCCACAGATCCCGCGCCTTCACGGACCTCGACACCGTGCCGTCGGTGCGCCGTATCAGGTCCCAGTTGCGGTCGGCCTCGACGGCTTCGAGGAAATCGTTGGTCACCCTGACCGAATTGTTGGCGTTCTGTCCCGAAACGGTCCTGTAGGCCTCCGAATCCCAGTCCGTGTCCAGCACCGGAAACTCGATCGTGCGGTAGCCCTGGCGGGCCAACTGCAGCACGCGCTGGATTCCGGCTTCCGGAACCATCGCCCGGCGACATGCCACAACAGCCTTGCGCAGCGAGGAATTCTCCTTCGGGTCGAACCTGGTTTCGTCGTGACGGTCTCCTTCGTGGCATGCCTCCATCACGGCGTTGAGGTGCTTGTGGCACTGCTTCGATCCGGCGACGAGCGCCGCCACCTTCTGTTCCTCGACCATCTTCCAGGAGATGAAGCTCTCGACATCGGGGTGGTCGATGTCGACGACCACCATCTTGGCGGCGCGGCGTGTCGTGCCGCCGGACTTGATGGCCCCTGCCGCCCTGTCGCCCACCTTGAGAAAACTCATGAGGCCCGATGAACGGCCCCCACCCGACAGCGGCTCGCCCTCGCCCCTCAGGGCCGAGAAGTTCGACCCGGTTCCGGATCCGAACTTGAAGAGACGCGCCTCGCGCACCCACAGGTCCATGATACCGTTCTCGTTGACGAGGTCGTCGGCCACGCTCTGGATGAAACAGGCATGGGGCTGTGGCCGTTCGTAGGCATTGGTCGAACGGTTCAGCCGGCCAGTCTCGTGGTTGACGTAGTAGTGACCCTGTGCCGGGCCCGAGATGCCGTAGGCCCAGTGCAGGCCAGTGTTGAACCACTGCGGCGAGTTGGGCGCCGCGATCTGCGAGGCCAGCATGAACCGTACCTCGTCAAAGAAGGTCCGCGCATCCTCTTCCCGGTCGAAGTAGCCGCCCTTCCAGCCCCAGTAGGTCCAGGTTCCGGCCATGCGGTCAAAGACCTGCCGGCTGTCCGTTTCACCAGATGTGCCGGCACCGGGGGCGGCTTCGCGACGGCTGAGCCAGCCGGGAACCGACCCTTCCTCGACCGCCTGCAGGCTGTCGGGCACACCCGCCTTGCGGAAGTACTTCTGGGCAATGATGTCGCAGGCGACCTGGGACCAGGTGTCGGGAACCTCGATTCCCTCCTGCCGGAAAACGACCGAACCATCGGGATTGCGGATCTCGCTCATCGCCTTGCGGAAGCCGATGCCGTGATAGGCATCCTTGCCTGCGGCGGTGAAGTGGCGCCTGATCCGCATTCATCCAACTCCCGGTGACTGGTCTCATCACAGCTCTTTGCGGCTGCTGACGAACGATTATTGTGACAACTGTTCCACCATATGTTCAACATCTTTTTTCAAAACCACCATATATTGAGTGTTACCCCTCATATTGGGGATATTACTCAAGAACCGGTGCCATGTGGTGACATGTCCGGCGCCCGGTGGCGCTTCAGAGGTTGCCCGCACCGGCGATCTCGCACACTCTCGGGAATCGGTGATGCACTGCCGGAGAGAACTGATGACCGATCGTCCCAACGAGCGAATCGCCTACTTCAACGGTCACTATGTTCCGGAGAGCCATGTCGTCGTTCCGTTCCGCGACCGGGGTTTCCGCTGGGGAGACGGCGCCTTCGACACGGAACGCACGGTCAACGGCAGGCTGTTTCGTCTGGCGGAACACATCGACCGTCTCTACCGGTCCCTGCGTTACCTCGAAATCGACGTGAACGAATCGCCGGAGGACATGGCTGCCATCACGGAAGAGGTGGTCTCCCGCAACCTGCCGCTCCTGCCCGAGGGAGAGGACTACTGGGTCTTCCAGAACGTCTCGCGTGGCGCCGACTGGGTCGGTGACGAGCCCAACCTGCGCACCGGTCCCACGGTGATCGTCCATGTCCAGCCGATCCCCTTCCGGCCACGGGCGCGGCTGTTCCGCGACGGCATCGACATCGGCATCTCCTCCATCCGCCGGACACCGCCCGAGTCCCAGAGCCCCCGCGCCAAGCTCACGAACTACATCAACGTCTTCCTCGCGGACCGGCAGGTGAAGGCGGCCAATCCCGACGCCTGGGCCGGACTGCTGGACATCAACGGAAATCTCAACGAGGGGGCGGGGCAGAACCTGTGGATCGTGCGCCAGGGAGAACTCTTCACGCCGCGGGGCGACATGGTGCTCGAGGGCGTCAGCCGGTCCACCGTCATGGAGCTTGCTGCCGGTCTCGGAATTCCGGTGCACGAGACCAGCCTCGATCTCTTCGATGCCTACACGGCTGACGAGATCTTCCTGTCGTCGACCAGCCTGTGCGTCTGTCCCGTGCGCTCGGTCGACCGCCGCGAAACCGTCTGCGGCACCATTCCCGGCCCGGTAACGCGGCGCATCATGGATGCCTACAAGGAGCTCCTTGCCTTCGACTTCGAGGAACAGTACCTGCAG
>JAJEBJ010000157.1 GCA_022822575.1 Alphaproteobacteria bacterium
GAGTTCCCGGTCGACGAGGTGGCTGCGGTCGCCTCGTCCCGCTCGGCGGGCAAGGAAGTCTCCTTCGGCGATGCCACGCTCACCTGCCGGGATCTCGAGACCTTCGACTTCCGCGGCTGGAATGTCGCCCTCTTCTCGCCCGGGGCAAAGGTCTCCGGCCGCCATGCGCCGGGGGCAGCCGAAGCCGGTGCCATGGTCATCGACAACACGTCGCGCTTCCGCTACGACGATGACGTGCCGCTTGTCGTTCCGGAGGTGAACGCCCATCACCTGGACATGGCGTCGCGCCGCAACATCGTCGCCAACCCGAACTGCTCGACGATCCAGATGGTGGTCGCCCTCAAGCCGCTGTACGACCTCGTCCCCATCCGGCGCATCGTCGTCTCCACCTACCAGGCCACGGGCGGCGCCGGAAAGAAGGGGATGGACGAACTCTACGAGCAGACCAGGAAGCGGTACTGGAACGAGCCTCACGCGCCGGAAGTGTTCCAGAAGGACATCGCCTTCAACTGCATTCCCCACATCGACTCCTTCATGGAGGATGGCTCGACAAAAGAGGAATGGAAGATGGCGGCCGAGACCGCGAAGATTCTCGACCCCGCCATCAGGGTCCATGCCACCTGCGTGCGCGTGCCCGTGTTCATCGGCCACGCGGAAGCGCTCAACGTCGAGTTCGCCGGGCCGCTCGACGAGGAAGACGCCCGCGAGCAGCTGCGTGAGGCTGACGGCGTCCTTGTCGTCGACGACCGTGAACCGGGCGGCTACATGACCCCGCGAGAGTGCGCCGGCGAGGATGCCGTCTACGTCAGCCGCATCCGCAATGACCCGACCGTGGAGAACGGCCTCTCGATGTGGGTCGTCTCCGACAACCTGCGCAAGGGCGCGGCACTCAACGCCGTGCAGATCGCCGAGGAACTCGACCGCCGCCACCTCCTGTAGTGCGCGACCGCGATGTCCTCACCAGGCATGGACAACATGCTCGTCATCATGATTCATCGGGTGAAAGCCCGCATCACACTTGGTGAGTCGTTTTCGAATCCATCTCCACCATCGATGGGACACCAACGATTCCCCAGGTGAACAAGGACGGGGTGCAGGTGCAGACCGAAACAACCATCTTGCAAGAGTCCGGAGACATGATCCCCGTCCATGTGCGTGATGCGTTTCATGGCGACATTCCCACGATTGCCGACATCCTGTTGCGCTCGTCCCGCCTCGCCTACACGTTCATGTCGTGGGATCACGGCGACGACGACTTCGCCGGGTTTGTTGAGGAGTCCTTCGACGAATGGGACGCGGTGCGCATCGCCGAGGCACGCTGCGGACCCGTTGGTTTTCATTGCCTTCTCCAGGATGTCGTCGATCAGCTCTTTGTCGCGCCCGAGGCCCAGGGGCAGGGGATCGGATCGACCCTGCTCCTGGATGTCATGGCTCTCAGGCCAGCCGGTTTCACGCTGCGCACGTTTCGCGCCAATCGGAGAGCGCGGGCCTTCTATGAAGCGCGCGGCCTCGTCGCGATCGAATTCGGCCGCAGCGAGGCGGAAGACGAGCCCGACGTCACCTATCGCTGGGACCCGGCGCCCTCGACCTGAGCGCAATGTGCGCTGTCGCTGGTTCGGGCCTGTTGAGCATGCTGCCGCCGTCTCATCCGTTCACGCGCCGATGGCGAATGAAGGCCGGATCAGGGAGCGTCGATGAGCGTGACGTCAACGGGCCGGCCGGGGTTCACGATTTCATCGCGGCCGGCGACGAGGGCGAGTTCCTCTGCGCCGCATTCCGCCGTCCTTCTCATGATGCCGTGCGTGGCGGCCAGCGCATGGGCCAGGGCATCGGGGAGTGCGGCGCCCCGCAGGGTCGCTGCCGTGAAGACCGCAGCGATGAGATCGCCGGCGCCGTCGACCGGGACATCGAGGCGTTCGACGCTGGCCTGGCAGGCGCCCTGATCGTCGACGGCGATGACGGGAATCGTGTCAGGGAACCCGGCGCGGGCCTCGAGCGAGGTGACG
The DNA here is from genome assembly GCA_022822575.1 of Alphaproteobacteria bacterium. Lineage (GTDB taxonomy): Bacteria > Pseudomonadota > Alphaproteobacteria > SP197 > SP197 > SP197. Next base: position 2,007 of record JAJEBJ010000157.1, read on the forward strand.
AGCACCGTCCGTGGCCCCATGTCCTGCACCTGCCGAGCGGCGTGGAGTGCATCATCGATGCCCTCGACCCGACGCCCCGCGAGGAATTCGAGCTCCATGTGGTTGGGAAAGAGAATGTCGGCCCTGGGCACGATGTGATCCTTCAGGTACTCGGGCACGCCAGGCTCGACAAAGAAACCGTCCTCGTTGCCCATCACCGGATCGCATGCATAGAGCGCCCCGGGATTGGCCTGGCGCAGCACGTCGAGGGCATGGAGCACGGTGTCACCGAGTTCGGGCGAACCGATGAATCCCGTCAGCAGGGCCCGGCACCGGCCAAGGCCGCGGCGCGCGACGCCGTCGATCACCCGCGTCACCCAGGCGGGTTCGAGAGCCCGCCCCTCGTAGTCCTGCCAGCCCAGGTGATTGGAAAACACCACCGTCGGCACGGCATCGACCTCGAATCCGAGAAGCTGCAGGGGCAGCACCGCCGCGTTGAGACCGACATGGCCCCGCGCGACATGAGACTGGATCGTCAGGATATCCATGGCGTCCTTCGCCCCTTCGTCCGCCCGACTCGTGCTGTTGGACAAGGCACGAGTGATAAGCCGTGCGGCCTTCCCGTGCAACGCGGGATCGAGGGTGGTTGAACACCGAGTACTGGCGCAGTCATGGAAAACCTGTGCG
>JAJEBJ010000267.1 GCA_022822575.1 Alphaproteobacteria bacterium
GAGGCAAAGAGAAGCGGCTGGTCGAACATGACATGGGCGAGCATGGCGCCGGCAAGGGCGCCCGTCACCTGGACGACCACATAGGCCGCCGCCTCGCCTATCGTCATGTCCCGCCTGAGGGTGAAGGCCAGTGTCACGGCCGGATTGAAGTGGGCACCCGAAACGGGTCCATAGATCAGGATCAGGACGACCAGCATGGCCGCCGTGGCCAGCGTGTTTCCGGCCAGCGCAACGCCAGCGTTGTCCGGTGACAGCGTCTCTGCCATGATGCCCGAACCGACGACGGTCGCCAGAAGGAAGGCCGTGCCGATGAATTCGGCGACAAGGCGACGACCGGGATCCTTCACCGGCCCCATCCGTGTGCGGCCCGTGGTTTCGCAGCGACAATCTCCTTCCGGATCACCCACCCATGACCGACACCGACCTCTGCTTTCTTGACGCCAGAGAGGCCTTGCGCCTGTTCAGGGCCCGCGAACTCTCGCCCGTAGACGTTCTCGAAGCACAGATTGCCCGTGCCGGCGAGGTCGAAGGCCGTGTCAATGCCCTTGCCTTCACCTTCTTCGATGAAGCCCTGGACGCGGCACGGCGGTCGGAAGCGCGCTATGCCGGAAAGGATGGCGGTCCCGGACGGCTCGAGGGCCTGACGCTGGCGGTCAAGGAAGATACGGCCGTCTTCGGCAAGCCCCGGACCTTTGGATCCCTCATCTTCGCCGACAATCTGGCGGATCATACCAATCCCACCATCGCCGGCCTCGTCGATGAGGGCGCGATCATCCACGCCCTCACCACATGCCCGGAATTCGTCTGGCCCTGGACCTGCACGTCGCGTCTGCACGGGGTGACGCGCAATCCATGGAACGCGGCGATCACCTGCGGCGCTTCGTCCGGCGGCGCGGCCGCCGCCGTCGCTTCCGGAACAACAACGCTTGCCACCGGTTCCGACAGCGCCGGGAGCATCAGGATGCCGGCTGCCATGTGCGGTATCACCGGCTACAAGCCACCTTACGGTCGCAACCCCGGAAGCCCCGAGGTGGCGATGGATCCCTTCTTTCACATCGGCCCCATGACCCGTACCAGCGGCGACGCCGCTCTCGTGCAGAACGCTATCGCCAACAGCCCCCATGGGGCAAGGGACCCGGCACACGTACCGGGCGCCCCGCTCCTGCCCGAGAGTCCGGCGGGCGTGGAGGGGCTGAAAGTGGCCTTCTCGGAGGATCTCGGTTGCCGCGCCGTCTCGCGCTCGGTGAGGAGCAACACACGGCGGATCGTCGAAACGGCCCTTGGCGGAGCCAGCACGGAAGAGATCGCAACGCCGTGGTCCGGGGATCTGCTGGACGCCTTCCCGGCCTGGGGAGGCATGATCTATGCCGATGAATTCAGCGATGCCGCGGATCGCCATCCCGACCTCGTCTGCGACTACACGGTGACTTTCGCACGGCACAATGAACGTTATACGCCCCGCATGTTCCACGACTGCATGAAGGCGATCGGCAACGCCTGGCTGACGTTCATGCCCGACCTGGCGCGCCACGACGTCTTCATCTGCCCGACGGTGGGAACCACAGCGATTCCGGCAGACCTGAGGGACTGGGAACAGCCTGTCAGCGTCGACGGTGTCGACCACGATATCCACGACGTCATCATGACCCCGGCGTTCAACGCGTTCAGCCGCCTGCCGGTTCTGTCCGTCCCCTCGGGGTTTGACACCAACGGGGTTCCCACCGGCATACAGATCGTCGGCAATCCCTTCGACGAAGCGACCGTGTTCCGGGTGGCCCATGCGATCGGATCCGCCATGCCGCTCTACGGCGATACCGCAACGAGACCACCGCTCGACGGGTAGGGAGAATCAGTCCCCGCCCTGCGCCGCGAGGAGTGTCGCCTCGTCGTGCTGGCACATGACGATATGCCCCTGTCCCATATCCCGCGCGGGCGCCGGTTCCGTGTCGCAGGTTCCGGAAATGACGAGGGGGCAGCGCATGCGGAAGGGACACGGGCGGTCGTGAAGCATGACATTGGAACGCATGCCCGCTTCCGCCTCGCGGCTGATGATGACCTCCTCGAGCCATCCCTGGCGCAGCGCCGGCACGGAATTGATGAGAAGCTGCGTGTACGGATGATGCGGTGGTGCGAACACATCGTCGGTGTAACCGGCATCGACGATCCTGCCGGCATACATGACCGCCACCCGATCGGCGATCGAGGCGACGGTCGAAAGATCGTGGCTGATGAAGACGTAGGCCACCTGGTGGGTTTCACGCAGTTCCTTCATCAGTTCGAGCACGCGGGCCGCCACGACGGTATCGAGGGCGGAGAGAACCTCATCACATAGGATGACATCCGGCTCGGCAGCGAAGGCCCGGGCGATGGAGACACGCTGGCGCTCACCTCCCGACAGCTCGGCGGGAAAGCGCCCGGCATAGTCGGGGTCGAGTCCGACCATCTCGAGGAGATCGGCAATCCGGTCGTACTTCTCGGACCCCGACATGCCGAAATAGAGCTCGAGGGGCCTGCCGATGGCGTCGTCGACACGCCGTTCCGGGTTGAGCGACTGGTCCGGGCTCTGGAAAATGATCTGGATGCGGCGAAGCTGATCGCGTGTTCTGCGCCTCGCACGGCCGGCAAGGACGTCACCGTCAAGCGTAACCCTGGCGCCGGGAAGGGGCGGATGAAGACCGGCCATGACCCTGGCGAGCGTGGACTTCCCGCTTCCCGATTCGCCGACTACGGCCAGCACTTCGCGGGGCCAGACATCAAGCGCAATGTCATGGAGAACGTACTGCTCGCGTTCGATGGTGCCGAACAGGGTCTGGCGGGCATAGCTGGCAGAGGTATGCCTGACGGAGATCACCGGCTCGCTGTCGCTTGTCACGGAGCGGTCGACCACCCTTCTCTCCGGCGAGGGCGGCGGCTTCACGGCGCCGAGCAAGGTTCGCGTGTAATCCTCCTTCGCATTGTCGAGAATTCGGGAGGTCTCTCCCTGTTCCACGACATGTCCCTGGTTCATGACCAGAATTCTGTCGGCCACCTGGGCAACGACGGCAAGATCATGACTGACATAGATCGATGCAGTACCGAGGTCGCGGTTGACCGACTTGATCGCCTTGAGCACCTCGATCTGCGTTGTCACGTCGAGAGCCGTCGTCGGCTCGTCGAGCACCAGCAGCCGGGGCCGGCAGGCCAGCGCCATGGCCATCATGATCCGCTGCTGCTGGCCACCCGATGTCTGGTGCGGATAGCGCCGGGCAATCATCTCCGGGTGCGGTATGTCGAGGAGATCGAGGAGTTCGATCGTCCGCCTCGTGGCGTCGGCGCCTTCGGCAACCTGATGCAGGTGCAGACTCTCGGCAATCTGTTCACCCACGGGAATGGAAGGGTTGAGCGAAGCCTGCGCACTCTGCGCCACGTAAGCGACATCGTGGCCACGCAGGTCTCGCTTTTCGGCGATCGACATGGCAAGGACATCACGGTCCTCGAGGAAGACCCGGCCGTTCCGGAACCGGGTTCCCGGCCGCGCATAGCCCAGTGCCGCCAGCGCCACCGTCGTCTTTCCGGCACCCGATTCGCCGATCAGCGCCACGACCTCGCCTGGATGCACGTCAACGCTGCAGTGATGCACCGTCTCCACCCAGATTCCGGATGGAGGCCGCCCCTCGACGACGAGGTCCTCAATTCTGAGAAAGGCAGTCATCCGGTGAGCTCTTCCGAGATTGACCGGCCCGACTGAGCTCCAAGCCAGTCGACGATGAGATTGACCCCGACCGTCAAGATGGCGATGGAGAAAGCCGGAAGCAGGACGGCAAGATAGGTTCCCGTCTGCAGGGCGTTCAGGTTCTCCCTCACCATGGAACCCCAGTCGGCATCCGGCGGCTGAATGCCGAGCCCGAGGAAACTCAGGCTGGACAGGAAGAGGATCGAGTAGGTCAGGCGCAGTCCGAACTCGACGGCCAGGGGGCGAATCGTCGAGGGCCAGATCTCACGCACCAGGATGGACACCAGGCTCTCGCCCCTCGCCCGCGCCACCTCGACGAACTCCAGCGCAGCG
>JAJEBJ010000123.1 GCA_022822575.1 Alphaproteobacteria bacterium
GACATAATTCCGGCTCTCACAACCGGTACGATCGACTCCGTGCTCACCGCCGGTGAGGGTGGCGTCCTGTCGAGTTTCTATGAGCACATGGATCATTTCAACGCCATCAACTACGTTGCGGGAACCCAGATGTTCCACATGAACCGCGATGTATTCGACAGCCTGTCTCCCGAACTTCAGAACACGATCCTCGAGGTCGCCAGCGCGACCGAGGACGAGGCGTGGGAAGCCATCAAGGACCGGGTTGACAAGTCCTATGTCAGGATGCGGGATGCCGAGGTGACAATCCTGACCGAGGCAGACATGGGGGATGGCTTTCTCGCGTCCCTGCGTGAAGCCTCGACCGTCGTGTTCAATGAATGGCGCGACAAGATGCCGGCAGGGGCAGCAGATGAGATCATGGCGGACTTCGCGGAACGCCTTGGCACCATGAACTGACGCAGAGCGACGACGGGGAAGGCCTCTGCCTTCCCCGAAGCCCGGAAATGAATTCGTCAATCACCCGTTTCGTTCGTTCATTCGATCGATTTGCACGAATCCTGTCGGCTGCCGGGGCGGTCGCTGCCGGGATCATCCTGTTGGCGATGACATTTCATATCCTTGCCGAAATCGTCCTTCGGACCCTGTTCCTGCGTTCGACCTTCGTACTCGAGGAAATGATCGGCTACGGCGTTGCCGCCATGTCCTTTCTCGGACTGGGATACGCTCTCAATAGCGGGGCGCTGATCAGAATGAACCTTGTCCTCGAAAAACTCGGAAACGGACAGATCCGGCGAATTGCGGAAGTGATCTGCATCATCGCGGCGGCTGCATTCACGGGCACCGCCGCCTGGTACTTCTACATCAACGCGGTGCGGGATTTCGTGCGCGGCCACGTGAGCGAAACCCTTTCGGAAACGCCTCTCTGGCTGCCGCCGACGATCATGCTGCTCGGCATGCTGGTATTCATCGTCCAGTTGCTTGCGTACCTGCTGCGGGTTCTCGCAGGAGACGTTTCCTTCTCGGCAGGGCTGCGAGGGCGGGAATGATGCCTGATCCGAAACAGGCGATGCCGGGCACCTCCCTTTTGGAAGACTGAGCCATGGGACCGCTGGAAGTCGCGTTGGCGACACTGGGCCTGCTTGCTTTATATCTGACGCTCGGGATCTGGGTGTTCGCGGCGGTTGGTCTGGTTGGTCTGACGGCGCTGCATCTGCTCCTCGGTTTCGACATTGACCGTATCGGCGCGATCATGCGCGGATCGATGTGGCGTTCGGCCAGTACCTGGGAGCTGTCCGCCGTTCCGATCTTCATCATGATGGGCGAGCTCATGTATCGGAGCGACATGTCAGAGCGGCTCTTCCGTGGACTGTCGCCCTGGGTCGCGCGCATTCCGGGCGGTCTGCTGCATACCAACATTGCCGGATGCACCATTTTCGCCGCGGTGAGCGGATCGACTACCGCGACCACCGCGACGGTTGGCAAGATCACGACCGCAGCATTAGCCGAAAGAAATTACGATCAGAGACTTGCGGTAGGATCGCTTGCAGGCGCCGGCAGCCTTGGGCTGATGATCCCGCCGTCGATTTCCTTCATCATCTACGGTGTGCTGTCAGAAACATCGATTGCCCGCCTGTTCGCAGCCGGCGTGTTTCCGGGCTTGCTGATCGCCGGGCTCTATTCCGGTTACATCGGCTTGCGCGCTGCCGCGAACCCGACGCTGGCTCCCCGCGGAACCGACACATATACCGCCGTCGATCGTCTCAGGGGCATACTGGACCTCTTGCCGGTATCGGTTCTGGTGATCTTCGTACTCGGCAGCCTCTACAGTGGAATCGCCACACCGTCGGAGGCGGCGGCGGTGGGTTTCCTGGGTGCCTTTCTGATGGTCCTGCTTACAGGGCAGTTGACCTGGAAGCTTTTCGTGGAGTCCATCGCCGGCACGATCCGGATCACGACCATGGGAATTACGATCCTTGTTGCCGCCAATTTCATGTCGTCCGCCATGGCCTACCTGCATGTTCCCCAGGAGATAGCCAAGTTTATCGTCGACCTCGGCCTGTCTCGATATGCCCTGATCCTGCTTGTCGCCGTCTTCTACGTCATTCTTGGCCTGTTTCTCGACGGCCTTTCCATCATGGTCATGACTCTGCCGATCACCTTGCCGCTGGTTGTCGCCGTCGGTTTTGATCCGATCTGGTTCGGCGTCTTCATCGTCATCATGATCGAGCTCGGCCTCGTCACGCCTCCTATCGGGTTCAACCTGTTTGTCCTGCAGGTCATGACCGGCCACACGATGGGGTTCATCGCCCGCGCTGCCTTTCCGTTTTTCCTTCTGCTCTGTGTTGCCGCGGTGATCATTACCGCCTTCCCCGAAATTGCGCTCTGGTTGCCGGATGCGCTCTTCAACAGATAACTCGTTCAGGGAGACCACGATGTTTGCTTCATTTACCCGTCTGGCCAGATACAATGCATGGGCCAACCGTCGGATGCACAAGACCTGCGCACGCATGACGGTCCGCGCCCTGATGGAGGACCGAAGTGCATTCCAGTCGTCGATATACCTGACTCTGGAACACATCCACGCCGCCGATCGAATCTATCGCGATCGCCTCCTGAAGCGGCCGCTCAGCCTCGAATGGCCGATTCAACAGATCTTCTCGGGGATCGACGAGCTTTCGACCGCACAGTCTGAAATTGACGCCTGGTATATAGAATTCACCAAGGCCCTGACCCGCGAACAACTCGATGCGGACTGGCCATTCACGACTTTCGACGATGATCCGGTTCATGTCAACGAAACCCTCGGAACTTGCCTGAGCAATCTTTTCCAGCACCAGGTTCACCATCGAGGGCAGGTGCATAACATGCTCTCCCAGACGGGAGTGTATCCGCCACCCATGGATTACATCCTGTTCGCCATGGAAGACCGGGGTGTCGAGATTCCGGATGACCTGAAGAGTCGCTGGCGTGAATGACGGACCCCGAACTCGGGCAGGTCCGGAAACGATCGGAGCCGGGGAACCCGTCGCAAAGGCCCCGGCCTTTGGGTTCATCGCAACAAAGGGTGCGCCAGGCGAACTGGTGCGAGTGCAGCGGGTGAGAGTTCCGCAGGAAGGAAAGGCTAACGTGCAGCGAGTCTAGCTGTTGAACCTGCGGGTGGAAGTCCCGCCGGCGCAATTCTCAGTTTGGCGCCGTATCATGTCCCACTGGTACCGGGGCGACCCTGTATAGCGAGCTGGGACGTAAGAAGCCGTCGTAGGCCAAATGCAGGATTGCCCTTGGTCTGGTCAGCCAGGACGGCGAGCAAACCGGAGGGCCGCAGCGAAAGCGAACGATTGCTTGAAGCGACGAATTTTCCTTCCCGCATGAA
>JAJEBJ010000300.1 GCA_022822575.1 Alphaproteobacteria bacterium
GGTGAGAACGGCGACACCGCGATAGCCCATCTGGTTGAGCCACGCCGCTGTCGTCGTACCGCGCACGCCATCGCAGTCGATGAGCACGACACGCCCGTTGCGCGTGGCGATGTGCCGGTCCGTCGCCTGGACAAGCTGGCTGCCAACGACCTGTCGGGCACCGGGCCAGGTTCCCGCCAGATGCTCGTCGGGTGAACGCAGATCAAAGACGAGAAGACCGTGGGTCGCGGCCTCGTCCTGCCAGGAACGAAGTGTTGCCATGTCGATGTGGCTGACCCCGCTACGCTCGCCGAACGACGCCGCCAGTCGGCGCGCCTCCGTGAGATCGTCCGGAGGAGCGAGGAGGCGGTCTGCGTCGTACTCCAGTTCCAGCCCGGCGAGCGCCCACTCCATGGTGCCGAGGTGAAGCGCGCTGATCGGATTGGGCAGGCCTGCCTCGATCAAAGTCTGGGCACCGATCACCGCGCGTGTGTGGCCGGCACAATGCGTCACGATCGAACGGGTTGGATCGTCGATCGCGGCAAGCGCGCGGTAGAGTGTTTCGCCATTGGGGCAATCGAGAGCGCCGGGAATGCAGTATTCCCGGTGCTCGTCGAGTGGCCGGGTATCGAGGATGATCGGCGGGCGGCCGGAGTCCATCATCTCCTTCAACCGGACGGCATCGATGGTCGGAGTCCTGCGTGTCCGGACGATGTAGCTGCCAAAGGCCTTGCCGATCACGTTCCAGCCCACGAACAGTCGTCCACCGTGGAGATGCCACCCCGAAAGCCCGCCTTCCATGGCCCGAATGTCACGGTAGCCCAGGTCGGCAAGCACTGACGCGCTCCTCCTCGCCGATGCCCAGTCGCTCAGGACGATCGTCACGTCGGGATGGAGCAGATGACGCGGCGCATCGATCTCAAGGCGGCTGAGCGGGAGATTGCTCGCGGCAAGCAGGTGTCCGCGGTTGAACTCGTCAATCTCGCGCGTGTCGATGACGGCGAACTCGCGGTTGGCAGTGAAGAAGTTCCGATACTCCCGCGCGGTGATGGTCCTGTGCACGCCCCAGGTGCCTCCCTCTGGCTGACGGTCACGAAACGCAGCCATGGCCAGCCGGATCTTGAGCATAGTGCCGTTTCCCCGGCGGACGGACTAACCTCCTCTCCGGGCGACCATAACGCCTGCTTAGTCGCGGCGCATGCGAGGGACCGGATAACCGATTCTCATGCAGCACAAACCAGCCTTCGCTTGCCGAACGAGAGCAAGCGGTCAGTCTTGGCGAGAAGAGGCGGCGGATCAAGAGGGAGCAGAAGCGATGCGGATCGCAACGATAAGGGTCTACCGGCGGGACATGCCACTGCCGTTTGTCTACCGCTGGTCAGGTGGACGCTCCCTGGGTGCGCTCGACAGCACCCTTGTCGAGGTCGAGACCGACACGGGACTGATCGGCACGGGCGACAGCTGCCCCTGGGGCAACCAGTACGTGCCGGCCTTCGCCGGTGGCGTGCGAGCGGGTCTTGACGAGATCGGACCTGCGTTGATCGGAGCCGACCCGCGCTGCCTTGCCGACATCAACCGGCGCATGGACGAGACGCTCTACGGTCATCCGTACGTGAAACATGCGGTCGACGTCGCTTGCTGGGATATTCTCGGCCAGCACACGGACATGCCCATCCATGACCTCCTTGGAGGACGTCTCATCGAGCGTGTGCGTGCGCGAATCGGAACACCCTCGGGCTCGCCCGGCGAGATGGTGGCCCAGCTGCGTGAACGAGCGAAACAGGGCTACTTTCACTTCTCGCTCAAGGTGGGGGACGAGGTCGAACTTGACATCGAGAGATTGCGCGCGCTCGCCGACGCGCTCGGGCCCGGGCAGACCATGGTGGCCGATGCCAACGGCGGGTGGCAACCGCACGAGGCAGTTCGGGTTCTGGGCTCGGTTGCCGGAGCGACGAACATCTATGTCGAGCAACCGTGCCGAACCTACGAAGAATGTCTCCAGGTCCGCCGTGCCACCGCTTTGCCGATGATTCTGGACGAGTGCATCGTCGACGTCGATGACCTGCTGCGGGCGCACGCCGACAAGGCACTCGATATCCTGAACATCAAGATACCGCGGGTGGGCGGCATCACCCGCTGCCGGCAAATTCGTGATCTCTGTGTCTCCCTGGGCATCGGTGTTTATCTCATGGACACCGGCAACACCGAGATCGCCGGTGCCGTGACGATGCACATGGCCCACTCGACGCCGTCACGCTCGATCCTCGGGGTGTGGGACCCCAACGACTGGCGCCAGGAGGACATTGCCACCGACATTCCGGTCGCCGGCGATGGCCATGTCTGGATCGAAGGCTCCCGTCCCGGTCTCGGTCTCACATTTGACCGCAAGCGCCTCGGCGAGCCGGTCGCCGTCTATCAGGGCTGACGTCGGGCCAGCGGACGGAGCACAGGCGGCGAGACGGGGGGTCGACCGGATCTTCGAGATCAGCGCGTGCAGCGTGCACATCCGCCAAGAAAAGCAACGTGGGCGATCAGCCTGTCCTGCGCTGTGGTCAGTAAGACTCCAGGCTCGCGCCGTTGTGAAGAACATGCTCGACGGCGACACGGTCCGCTCAATATGCGGGGACGTGTCGGCCACCAACCGGACGCGCGCTCCCGGTGCGATGGAGTCCGTGATGAACGATGGACGGGCGATTGGCGCGCTCCCAGCTGCAATACCGGGGTCCCGGTCTGCCTCACGGCCGCGTCCGGTTCGCCATCTGCTGTCGCTTGAGATCAGTCGGGGCACGCGACGTACGAAGGTGGTGATTTCCATGGCGCGGCGAGCAACCAGCCAGCAGCAGTCGTGATGGCCGGAACGTCGATACCCGCGCTCTGCGACGAGGGACGCGCCTAGATTCGATCGCAGGTTCCGCTCATCGTGCGGAGTGCTTCCTGAGCCTGGATTGGCGTGTCGCCTTCATGATCCGTGCGGTCGCCTCGGGCGTACCGTCGTGAAAACTGCCGAGCCACTTGTCGATCGGCACCAGCATCTGGCCGTAATTGCAGTTGTAGTAGCGATGGTGGAGTTGATGGAACAAGTTTCCGACGTCGCAAACGTTGCGGCCCCGGATCTGCAGATCGTTGTAGCCGGTATGCCCGAAGCTGGCCCCGACACTGAGGAAGAAGCCATGGTAGAGCATGTGAATTGGGTGCGAGGCGACAACCAGGTGGATCAGGATCGAACTGAGATAGAAGAGATGCTCGACCGGATGCATCGCCATCCCGGTCCACGGCCCGATGTTGACGTTGGTATGGTGCAGCTTGTGAAAGCGGTAGAGCGGCTTCCAATGGAGCAGTCGGTGTGTTGCATAGAAGTGGATCGCCTCGACGACGGCGATCGCCGGGAACAACAGGATGAACCATACCGGGTTCTCGACCCAGTTCAGCCAGCCTACCAGACCGTTCGCCCAACACCACCAGATCAGCGATTCGAAGAGCGTCCAGACCGTCACGCCACTTGCGATGCTCCAGAGGACATTATCCCAGTGCTGGTTCCTGAACAGGAAGCGGGAGTCGTTCCTGGCAAGCGGGCGGGCATCGTACCTTCGATCGTTGCCCTGGCAACGGAACGTGTGGAAGTAGAGGTGAAGTGCCCAGGTTACGATCGAGAACATGACCGCGTTGCGGAGCCATATCTCGGCCATCCAGCCAATCTCGAACGTTGCCATGCGCTCAAGTGATGGGGTCAGAAAATACCATGCAAATACCGCCAGCCCGATGTGCAGAGAATGCTGCGACCAGAAAAACCCACGCCCG
>JAJEBJ010000073.1 GCA_022822575.1 Alphaproteobacteria bacterium
CTCTGGTAAACCCCGTTGTGCCGATGGCCCTCTCGTCCTGATACCCGCGGGTTGGGGCCGGCGACTGGGGGGCGCCGGCACCAACCGATCAAGGGGCGGTCGTCCGACACCTTCGATATCGGAGAAGGCGGTTCTCGACACGAATCAGGCATGGCTCTGCTGAGAGCGAACGCACTCTGCAAGATGCCATGGAAGGAAGGGATGCGCGCGGTATTGGGAGAGTCAACCCGAGGACGTCAGAACGCACCATGGAGCAGCCGGAGAATCCAGGACTGAGGATACCAGGCCTGATCGCCGCCGCCTGACGTTCGGAATCCCCCCTGTTCACTGACCTCTTTCGATCAACAACCCGATGAACGGCTTCGCAGAGCCGGACGGGGACATCTCCGGCGAAGCCGGACAGCCGATGCAAAGCAGGAGTCCTGATCTGCATGTTCGCCAGGGCCGGGCGCGCGTGTTCGAACCGGCAAACCGGGATCAGGTCTTCTTCCGGTCAAGAAGCATCAGGAGGGGCGGCAGGAACAGGAAGTCGGCGAGGAGCGCAAAGGATATCGTCAGCGAAACCAGGAGACCGAGAGCCCAGCTCACCTCGAATCCGGACGAGGCAAACACCAGAAATCCCAGGACAAGCACGACGGTGGTGGTCAAGAGCGCATGGCCCACGGTGCGCATGGCGGAGCGCACCGCATCCGGTGCGTCCAGTCCGTCGTGGCGGGCCCGCTGATACTTGGTAAGGAAGTGGATCGTATCGTCAACGACGATTCCGAAAGCGATCGCAGTCATCACCGAACCGGCAAGGCCGACATTGCCGACCGCGTATGCCCAGAGACCGAGGCTCATCGCGGCGGGAATGAAGTTTGGCACGACGCTCACGAGCCCGACCCGAAGACTCCGGAAGATGAACACCAGGATCAGCGAAATGAGACCCATGGCGATGATGGTCCCGGTCAGCATGCTGACGATGTTCCGCTGCGACAGGTGAGCGAAAATGATACTGACTCCCGACGCCTCGGAAGCAAGGCCCGGAGCGTTGCCACGTATCCATTCCTGGGCGCGCGCATCGAGTTCCCTCTGCGCCTTGGACGTGAGACTGCGCAGGACGACACTCATCCGCGTGGCCGACTTGGCGACACTGATCCGGTTGTTCAGATCCCTTCCGAACGGAAGGGAGAGCTCGTAGAGCAACAGATACTGCGCTGCCAGTTCCGGATCGTCCGGCAGGCGGTGGTAGGCCGGATCATCTGCGTGCATGTTCATGTTCAGGCGCTTCATGATGTCGGGAAAGGCCTGAACGTGGAGAACTTCAGGCTGCTCCCGGAACCACTCAGCGAACAACTCGACATTCTCCAGATAGGCGGGCTCGGTAATGCCTCCCTCGCGACCCGACTGGAGCGTGTACTCCAGCGTTTCAATACCTGTCAGGTTCTCAATCACGAAATCAGTGTCCTGCCGGAACTGGTAGCGCTCGCTCAGATAGCTGGTCCAGTTGTCGGTCAACTCGAGTCTGGGGACGCCCGTGATCAGCACGATGGCGACAACTGCGGAACTCCACAGCAGCATGGTTCGCCGGGCGACCACGAATTCACCGAGGCGATCAAAGAAACCGGGCATCAGGGCGCGAACCGGGCGCGGCCTCAACGGCAGGACGGACAACACGGCGGGCAGCACCGTCATGGAATAGACGAGAGCGCAGAACACGCCAAACGCCACAAGGTTTCCAAGAACGCGAAATGGCGGTGAATCGGATGCATTCAGGCTCAGGAACCCGATGACGGTCGTCAGCGAAGTCAGGAATACCGGCCATGCATTGACCCGGATCGACTCGGCGATCGCGGCGTTCCGGTCAAGGCCCCCGGCCATACCGGCCAGCGTCCTCTCGACGATGTGGACCGAGTGGGCCACCGCCACCGTCATGACGATGATCGGTACACCGGAGTTCGCGGGGTTGAACACGATTCCAAGCCAGCCTGCGAAGCCCACTGTCGTGTTGACCGTGAACATCAGCACGGCGACGATCGCCGCCGTCCCCATGACGGACCGCAAGAGGATGGCCGCCACGCCTGCGATGATGACGAACACGATCGGAACCAGGGTCTCCATGTCATCCCTGGTGGCATCCGCGAAGGCACGGTTCAGCGGCACATCCCCGGTCAGGTAGTAGGCGATATCAGGATTGCCGGCGCGAGCGTCGTCGAGAAGGTGATGGAGATGGTCAGTGATGTCGAACACCGCCGCGTCCGGGTTCTCCGGCAGGGCAAAGTCGATCACAAGCCCGGCAACCTCTCCGTCGTGCGAAACCAGGCGACCGGCGATCTCGGGGGTGTTCTGCGCAACCTCGCGGATCCACTCGATATCGGCGTCCGTCAGGGCCTCCGCATCCTCGACAAGCGACTGGACAATCAGTTCGTCGCCGTCGGCCCAACTGTGGAAATGATTGGAAAGCGAGTCGACCCGCGTGGAATAGGGTGTCTGCCACGCCGCCTCGGTGAGATCCTCGATGGCTCCCAGCGTTTCTGAGGTGAAGACGGAGCCGTTCCGCGGCGCGATGGCAATCAGCGCCCTGTTGGAGGTCCCGTAAGTGGCTTCGAGCGCATTCAAAGACGCAAGCTGCGGGTTGTCCTCGTCGAACAGGCTGCGGTAGTCGTTGGTCACGCCAACGAAACTGACGCCGGCAGTCAACGCCACCATGACCAGCGCCGCCAGGGCGAGAACCAGCCACCGGCGACGCAGGACCATTTCAATGAAGGACTCGACGATACCTGTCATCACGACACGGGATGAGGTCGGCACCACCCGGGTGCTACCATTTGGACGACAACTCGGCATAGGGGTTGTCGGGCAACTTGTAACTGATCCCCCCTTCGTCATACATCGAGATGTCAAGGATTCTGGTGATGTCCTCGACAGGCCGGGAGTAACGGGGGCTCAGTTTCTCCGCCAACCGCTTCATCCGGCTCAGCATGCGTATCTTCCACAGGATTCCGAATGTGGCGCTCTCGGGAATCATGAGTTCGTCGGCAAGCTCCTTGCCGACAAGGGCGCGCGACACCCGCGCGATATCTCCGGCAAGCATCTGGCGCTTGTCCGTCTCGGTCACCCCGGCAACCAATGGCGCGGAATTCAAGAGGGACGAGGCGAGCGCGATCGACTCCATTGACGGCGGAGGTTCGCACAGTCGACCAATCCTGTAGATTTCGAGCGCATCCTCGAGGTCGCGGTAGAGGATGGTTTCCGGAATGCCCATCAGGTAACCGGAATACCTCCACACGGCCATGAAGCTCCTGCTTTCCTCCTTGCTGAAGGACGCTCCGAGTTTCTTCAGATAGTCCAGCGATCTTGCGGAAAAGGCCACGATGGCAAAACCGACATGGGCCGCGCTGATGGGCGTGCCGAGTTCGTCCTCGTCCCAATCGTCGGACTGGCTCAGCAGGTAACGGACCTTCGCGTGGACCAGACGCACCCGGACAGAATGGGCCCAACCATCATTGTACACATCCATGCCGCCCGGCATGAATATCTCCAGCATGTGGCGGTTGTTCTGCTTGAGCCGCCGCACGCCCTGATCACGCAGTCTGCCAGTGATGAAGAATGACTTGGCAATGTTGGTGGAAAATCCCTCCACGAGAACGCCACCCACCATGCCTGCAAGGACCAGCGGAACGTTCCGGTGGAACATCCGGCAGCCGGGCAGGAACTCGGGCAGATCGACCCACGCTGGCGGTTCCGCACAGTGTTCGAAAAATTCCCTGACGGATGCCGGCGCGCTTCGAAATGCTTCGCCTCCCTTTCCGGCCATGCAATGCCCGATCAGCTTCGTAGACCTTTCGGCTCCGAGCTCCTCGAGATCAACGATCATGGCATCGGCCAACGGATCTCCAATGACTGTGTGCGCGACGTAGTTTGCCGCCCTCGCCCGGTCAACCACACACGCCTGCGGGTAATGGTCCTGGTAGGCGTCAGGAATCCTGGTCGGCTCCAGGGGAGCCAGCCCCGCTCCTCCGCATCCGTCCTGACGCACTTCTGGTGGATCCATATTCATGTTCAGTGCCACATTTTGGATTCGGGATCAACAATCGCCGAGTGGCGTCCGTAGTGCCGAGGGCACGAAGTTCCAGGGTTACGGAGACCTTCCCGAACGCCCCGCCGCGTTGCCTGCCCGAGTATCGGGTTCAGTATCCCATGACGCTGTAGTCACCGTCCAGAATCAGACGGATGGACACGTACAGTCCCAGGAGCGCTCCCAGAATCCAGGGTGAGTTCGTCCCCCAGACATAGATGCACATGTCGCGCCGGCTGACACGGTGCTGTCGCCTGGCCATGAAGAAGCTGACCCAGTAGATCGACGTCGCATACAGCAATTGCCAGAACAGCATTGCCCCGATCATGCCGGCGATAAGGGCGGGCAGGATGTCAAACGTGAAGGCAGCGTAGAGGACCAGGGTCGGCAAGGGTGTCACGAAGCCGTTGCCGACATCCACATTGAAGCCATAGGTGCGCCGGTCCACGTAGGACTCATCGTACTGCGAGTAGGCAGCCCAGACATCTGCCCATACTGTTGCCGACAACACCTTCGTCCACGGTACTTTCCCGACAAGGAACTCGACGGCCGGTGCCCTGCCCGTGTCCTGCCAGCGCCGACGCCAGTACACGGCCCTCTGCTCGATGTAGTCCCGCCTGAAGAACAGGCACAACTCCCAGTAGCAGATCACCAGATTGACCGAAAGAAACAGTGTCAGCGTTCCATGGATGATGTCGACATCACCGCGGAACCAGTACCGTGCACCAATGGCAACCGATGTCATGATGAAAATCACCAGCGCGGTAAACAACACTGCCGGGATTCCTCCCGTCCCGGTTCCAGACGATGCTCTGCGAGTCTGGCTTTCAGGCATGGTTGCACGATCCCTGGGAAACAATCGACGCCATCGGTCGCCGAAACTGTATCGCCCGATACGCCTCGCGTGCTAGTCAGATATACTGAAACCTGCAGGAATGCCGGCGTGAGTGATCGCTCTGTCAAATCATCGGATTCCCGTTCGCTGGCAAATCTCTCTTCCGACGAGGTGCAATCTGTCGTCGACGAATACGCCGAGATCTACGACGGCGGCGCGGAAAACCGAAAAGAGCGATACCGTTCGCTCGTCAATCACTTTTACGACCTGGTCACCGACTTTTACGAGTTCGGCTGGGGCCAGAGCTTCCACTTCGCCCCCCGACGCCGGGGTGAGGGTTTCAGGGCATCGTTGCGGCGCCACCAGGAGTTCCTGGCAGAACAGCTGTCGCTGCAGTCCGGCATGGAGGTACTCGATGTCGGGTGTGGTGTCGGAGGCCCGATGGCCAATCTGGCCCGCTCTTCGGGAGCGAGCTTCGTGGGCATCAACAACAACGCCTACCAGATCGGGCGCGCGAAACTGCACACTCGTGATGTCGCGCCGCTGTGCCGGTTCATCCATGGCGACTTCATGCAGATTCCGACGGATGACTGCAGCTTTGATGCCGCCATCGCCATTGAAGCCACGCCTCACGCACCGGACAAGACGGCGGTGTTCCGGGAGATCTTCCGGGTACTGCGCCCGGGAGGCTGCTTTGCCGCATACGAATGGTGCCTGACCGCGGAGTTCGATCCCGGCAACGCAGAGCACCGGCGAATCAGGAATGACATCATGGTGGGCAATGCCCTGCCGTTAATCGCGTTCACGACAGAGGTCTGTGCAGCATTGAGCGCAGCAGGCTTCGAGATTCTTGATGCCCGGGATCGCGCCTCCGAATCAGATCCGGAAACACCCTGGTACCGCCCTCTGCAGAACCGCGATCTGAGTCTTTCAAGTATCCCGCGCACGTCTGCCGGTCGTGCGTTGACCAATCTTGCGTTGCAGGCCGGGGAGTGGTTGCGACTGGCCCCGCAGGGCGCGCGCGCCGTCAGCACCCTGCTCAATGCGACGGCGGATGCACTGGTCGACGGCGGTCGGACCGGAATCTTCACACCGATGTACTTCTTTGTTGTCCGCAAGCCCGGACGCCCGGAAGATTGTTCCTGATCATCAGAATGTTCTCCGAAGCGCGTGCAATCCGCTCGACCCGGTACGTCGCACGTCGACATGAGTTTGTGCGAAACATGGTCCTCCAGAGTGCTCTCAATCACTCGTGGTCTCCCGTTCGGGAATGGCAAACGGAGAGGAGCCACCTTTGATATCGCATGGAACGACACTACGGAGGGTCGCCATCATAGGCGGAGGTGTTTCAGGACTGGCAGCAGCATCCGGAGAAGTTTGATTTTCGACTGTTCGAGGCTGGGCCCCGGATCGGCGGGAACGCCGTGACGGCCGACATGCCACAAGGAGACGGCACGTCTTTCCCCTTCGATATCTCCGTCACCGCATGCATTCCCACTGTCTATCACCACCTCCTTCTGTTTCTCGAGCAACACGACATTGAACTGGTCGAGACCAGGTTCAGCTACAGCGT
>JAJEBJ010000162.1 GCA_022822575.1 Alphaproteobacteria bacterium
GGCGCTGATGATGCGGCCGCCGAAGCGGGGATTGGCCTTCAGGTAGCGGCGAAGCTCGCGCTCGATAGGCGTTCTTTTATGATCCGAAGTACAAAACCTGACTGAAGGCGAGGGAAACCGGCCCCGTTCCTCGATGCTGTCCAGAAGGGTTTTTCCGGAGGTGACGCGTGCGAGGATCAGGGGCACGGCAGAGGGAAGGGTCGCTTCGATGTGCTCAATGGTTCCGGGCCATTCGACGTCCTCCAGGGGCGCGTGGACGGCGATCAGCTGGTCGCGGGGGACGATGCGGGACAGCAGGATCGTCATCGCCTGGCTGTCCTTTCCTGAGCTCGTCGAGATCGCGACGAGGGCGCCGGCCCGGATCATCTCGCGGCATTCCGGGGGAACGTGAATTCCTGAATGGCGTCTGGTCATGGGCGGGCCTCCCGGCTTTGGTCGCCGGGGCCGCCTCAGGGCTCCCGGCTTCGTCGGGTCGGCCGCTGGCCGCCGACTCATCGGGGCGTGGCGCCCGGGACGGGATTCCGGGCCTTCAGGTGCTGCAACTTAGGTCTGGTCGAGCGGGAGGGCAGATGTACGGAAGGATCGGAATCCGTGATGCGACTGCACGCGTCGACGTTCCGTTTCCATCGACGGCGACGTGAGAGGGCAGCGGGGTTCGCGGGGTTGTGTCGGGAAAGGCGCGATGCGATGACGGCAGCGTCGGGCGTTTGTTTTCGGGCTTTCGGCATGGGGAATTTTCGGCGGACGAGGGAGAGCCCGATGCAAGGCGACTTGTGCGCATAGATTTGGAGGAGCCTGGCATGACCGTGCCAGAGCGCGTTCGGCAGTTTGCATTCGAGCGTCATGTTGAGCCGGCCCGCGCGGCCGGTCTTTGCGAGATCAGCATTCGACTGGGTGACATTCAAAGGAGTCTGGATCTCGACAATCCAATGCAGACGGTACGAAGCGCGCTGCTAACGAAGAAGTTTGAACGAAAGGCGGGTGTCGAGCTGCTCTCTCCAAGAGTGCGTCGACCGCAGGCGGACACCCGCTGCAGATTTCGCATCCTGAAGCGCTAAGGACAGTTCAAGTTTGCCGGGGCCTTCGCATCCACCGCATTGCCCGCTGGCCGGGCATGGATGACTTGCAGGATCATGCCGAACTCTTGACGTCGCCTCCAGAACAGTCGCAGATCAGGCCGCTTGGCGAACGTCAGGCGGGGATCGCAGCCACCTTCGGGGCATGACCATGTCTGAACCAGATCGGAAGACGACCGCAGAGGAAGCCAGGGGCCTTCGAACGGCCAAGGAACTTGAGGCCCATGTTTCCTGGCTCGACACGTTCACCCCCGCCGCGCTCGGCGTGCTCGCCATCGCGTCCGGCATCTACACCTACCTCGGTGTCTCGACCCTTCTCGAGGACACCGGCGCGATGAGCTTCTTTGCTGCCGTCGCTTACTCGATCGCGGTGTCCGTCGGGATCTTCGTCTTCTGGAGCTACATGCTGCGGCTTCTCCCGGCGATGCGGACCGCGGCCGGTTTCATCGGGCTGACGGTGTCCACGATGGCGGGGTCCCTGGCGATCATCGCCATGTCGAGCTGGCTGAACGCCGCCGCACTGGCGGGATCCGCAGCGGTTGAACTGCATCTCGACAGGACCGTCCGGGACTACCAGTCCGCCCTCGAACAGGCGCACGACATCGCCCTGTCCGGGCAGGCGCTCGGCAGGGAGGTGCGGCGTGCCAGGGAGACCTTCGACGCCCTGGCGGACCAGGAGCGGTCCGGGCAGCTCTCCGGCACGGCCGGCGAAGGCGCCGTGTTCCGGGTCCTGACGCAAAAGACCGAGGAGCTTGGCAATCTTGAGAACCAGATCAGGGATCAGCAGCCGCTGATCGAGCAGGCGTTCGAGGAAGGGAACGCCATTCTCGGCCGCATGCGCGCGCTGACCGTGGCGCCGGGGCCGGTCGACCAGCGGTCGGTGGCGTTCTCGGAGGAAAGCGTCCGGCTGGCCGGCGTGATCTCGACCCTGAACCGGTATTCGGTGGCGCCCCTCCTTGCCCGCGCCGCAGAAGACCTCCCGGCCTCGGTCGTCCTGCCGGAACTCGATGGGCGCAACGCAAGCATCCGGGACGCGCAGTCCTCGACGATCGCCTCGGTTCTGGACGCGCTGGACCAGCGGAGCCAGACCCTGAAGCGTGCGGCGGACGAGGTGCTGGCGATGGATCCGCCGCTGGAGACCGCGTACAACCCGATCTCCGCTGCGGATGCCGTGATCAGGTACGCCGAGCACTTCGTTCCCTCCTGGGCGGGCGCGATCGCCATCGACCTGCTGCCGGCCGTCCTCGTCTTCGTCCTGGCCATCACTCAGGCTGCGATCCGCAGCGGTCGGGACGGCACCGGCATCGAGGACACGTTGACGCTGGCGGATCTCAAGGCCGCGATGAATGCCATGCGGGACGTGGAATCGTCGATGGGCGCCGCAGATGCCGAAATCCAGCGGCGTTCCACCGGCCCCGCATCGTTGCCAGGGCCGCAGGATCGGCCGGAAGCGGCAGAGTAGCCTTCCGTGACGCCGCTGCGTGACATGACGATGCGGCGCGGCCTCGCGGTGGTTCTGGTCGCCCAGTGCGTGCTTGCGATCCTTCTCGTTGCCAGCGACCTTGAGGCGAGATTGATTCCGCGATTGTCGCCGGGGCCGGATGTCCCTGACGGGCCCGTCTCTCCAGGCGACCAGGTGCGCAGGTACGAGCCGCGCGAGACGCGCCCGGCCTATACCGATCCGTCAACGCTGCCGGACATGGAGCTTCCGACCGACCTTCCGGAACGTCTGGAGTTCACGATGCAGGACGCGGGAGAGTTCGGCAGCGTCCTGCTCGTGCACGGCGCCATCGAAGGCGGAGATGCTGACCGGTTCGCGGCCTACCTGGCGAGCCTGGGCGACCTGACCGTCCCGGTCGCCCTGAACAGTCCCGGCGGCATCGTGGACGAGGCTCTTGAGATCGGAAGGATTCTCCGAGACCGGGATGCGGAAACCGCAATCCTCTCGGGCATGGTTTGCGTTTCGGCCTGTCCCTACATGCTGGCGGGCGGTGCCGAGCGTCGCGTCTCCCGGCGCGGAGCGGTCGGCATGCACCAGCATTACTACGAGACTCCGGCCTACCTTCCGGCCTTCTGGGTCGTGGAGGACATCCAGCACGGGCAGGGTCGGGTCATGGAGTTCCTGATCGAGATGGGCATCGAACCCAGTGTCATGCTGCATTCCCTGAACACGCCGCCGGACGAGATCTATGTTCTTGTCGAGGAAGAGCTCGTGGAAAGTCGGCTGGCTACGGAAATTGAGGATTAGTTCCGGTTGCGGAATCGCACGCAGGAACTGTCAACGACGGATGCGAGCCACCGGTGGGACGGGGAAATGTCGAGGCCGCCGGAAATCATGGGTCATGTATCCAGGAACGAGGGCGCTGTGCGTCAAGGGTGATTATGGATGGCGTGCGGATCGGAGAGACGACGGGTGGCATCGGGGGGCACGGGGTTGAATCCCTGCGGTTGCGATGCGATGACGGTCGTGAAAAGGGCTCGACTCGGGGAATGCAGATAGGTCAATGAACGCGAGGGTTTGGGGCCATACGGACCGTGTGCTGAGCGCAGACCTCGCGAAAGCGGTAAGAAGGTCGTCTATGTCGTTTGATTTGATCTGATGATCCATTGGATCTGCTCGCGACCACCAGCATTAGTCCAATGAAATAGCCTGTACAAGGTCGTCATGGTAACACCTTGACGGTTGTTGAGTCCGCATGCGACCCGTTTCGATGCAGGAAGGAGAAGTGATGATTTTCGGTCCAGGAAAGTGGAGCGAGCGACTGACCGACCAAGCAAGGGAACGGACATCTGTAGCGGAGCACCACCTCGGAGACTATGGGGAAGAAACCGCGGCAGAAGTCTTGGCAGCAGCCCAAGAATGGGTCTCGCGTTGTACGGTGGTCATCGGTACCGCGGGATTGGCGAATGTCAGCACAGACCTGACAGAATTAGCACCGGGTTCTGGTGTTTTGATTCAATTGAACGACGACGCCTATGGTGTGTTAACGGCTGCGCATGTCTTGCGACGGGGTGACAATACCAAGAGTGTTGGAAGCGTAACCCTGTTGGTCCCACCGAGA
>JAJEBJ010000468.1 GCA_022822575.1 Alphaproteobacteria bacterium
CGCAACAGGCGAACCCGGTTCTCCAGGCTGCCGCCATACTCGTCGCTGCGGCGATTGTGGCGTGGCGATATGAAATGCATCGGCACCGCGTAGTCATGGGCGGCATAGACGTAGACGATGTCGAATCCCGCCGTTCTGGCATTCAACGCGGCGGTGCGATGCCAGCGCCGAAAATCGGCGATGTCGCGCTTGTCCATCGCCCGCGCCTGAATCGGGCCCGTCCCTATGATCGGCCGCCCCGAGGGTGCAATGGGGATCTCCCGGCTGTAATGAGTCGCCGAGTAGTAACCGTTGTGACACAACTCGACACCGGCCAGGCTGTCATGGCGGTGGACGTGCTCGGCCATGCGGGCAAGAGTCGGGATGTCCTTTTCATCCCACAGGCGGACGTAGTGATTCAACGTGTCCGAGGTGGGATGAATGTCGCATTGCTCGGTGCAGACGACCGCCCAGCCGCCCTCTGCCTTGATACCGCGCATGGTTGCCATGGCGGTAGGATGGAGCCGGCCCATGCCGTTGCAGTGCGGCACCTGATAGAACCGGTTCTTGGCCGTCACCGGCCCGATCCGGACTGGTTCAAAGAGCACATCATAGCGGGGGTCACGTGTCATGGTGTCCTCCATGCGAGCCACTCATGTTGCGGAGACGGTCGATAGTCGCGAGCAGCATCCATGACGTCTAAGTGGTGACGATCAGGGCGTCGGCGACTGTCAGGCCGTGGGCCTGGACGATGACAGGATTGAGGTCGATCTCGGCGATATGGTTGTTGCGTGCCAAGGTCACGGTCGAGACGCGCACGATGAGTGCGACCAGTGCTTCTGTGTCGGAGGGAGGCCGTCCGCGTGTGCCTGCGAAAAGTGAGGCGCCCTTCAGCCGGCCGATCATGGCCCGCGCCTCTGCCTCGTCCACCGGTGCTGGAGAGAGGACAAAATCGCGCAAGGTCTCGGCAAAGAGTCCACCGAGGCCAACCATGACCATCGGTCCGAAGGTCGGGTCGGTCACGCTGCCGACGATCGTCTCGACGCCTGGATCGGCCATGGGCTGGACCAGGACGCCGCGCAGTTCGGCGGTCGGGGAACTGGTGAGAACGTTGTCGAGGACTTTCCGGTAAGCGGCCCTCACTGCCGCTTCATCGGAAAGGTCAAGGGCGACTGCGCCGATGTCGGACTTGTGCGGAATGTGAGGCGACTGGACCTTGAGGGCCACTGGCCTTTCAAAGCGGCGCCATGCCGAGACTGCTGCCTCCGGCGACGCCGCGAGCTCCGCCGGACCAACAGGGACTCCACAAGAGGAGAGTACTTCGCGCGCCTCGGCTTCGCACAACACGACGCCGTTCCCTGAAGGGTTCGGGATGGGGTCCGGCAGCTCGTTGAAAGGCGCCATGCTCGCGTGGAAGGCCTCGGCATGATCGGCAAGAGCCGCCATCGCCCGGGCGGCGTGACGCATGTCCGCCATCAACGGCACTCCCGCTCGCGCAGCAATCTCAATCGACCTTCGGGCAGGGATCGTGTAGCTCCACATCACCGTCGGCTTGGCGAGGCGACGGCTCACCGCGGCAAGCTTGCCGCTCTCGCGCTCCATGATCTTCGTTGTTCCGAGAGTCGCCACCTGAGCGACCATGTCGATCGACGGACTCTCGGATAAAATTTCGATGAAGCCCGCGTAGCCGACCGCATAAATGGCCTGAGCCGTGGCGTCGACCGGGTTGGCCGAGCTGCCATAGGAAGGGAGCAACGGATCGATCCTGGCACGGGAATCGGCATCGAGCGCAGGCACGTCCAGGCCGGTCGACACGCAGGAATCCGCAAACCAGGCTGCGGCGCCACCCGAGGACGAGGCGATGCCGATTCGGCGGCCTTCAGGACGCTGGCGGGGAATGTAGCGGGCGAACGTGGCGGCGATGTCGATCAGTTCCTCCATGCCACCGGCTCGTGCGATACCCAGGCGGCGGAACACGGCGTCGTAAACTGAATCCGAGCCAGCCAACGCACCGGTGTGGGAAATGGCGCTCCGGCGTCCGGCCTCGGAAACGCCGGACTTGGCCAGCGCGATCGGACGGCCTTCGATGAGCGCCCGCCGGGCAAGCGCCATGAAGCGTCGACCGTTGCGTATCTCCTCCACATAGAGGACCAAGACGCCTGCGTCGCCATGATCGAGCACATGTTCGAGGTAATCGCAGACGTCGAGACACGCTTCGTTGCCGGTGGTGATCACGTGGTCAACCGGCAGACCCTTGTGACGGGCAATTTCGTAGAGACCGAAGCCCAGTGCGCCACTCTGCGCGATGATGGAGAGCGGCCGAAACATCGTCTCGCCCCAGACCGCCTCCGGCAACGATCGATCGAGCACCGGACTGAAGGTGGCCGCCAGGCCGCGGGCCGGAACGACGAATCCTTCCGAGTTGGGACCGTTGAGGAGGATACCGTGATGGCGCGCCACGTCCCTGATCCTGCGCTGCAGCACTGTCCCGGCCTGCCCCTGCTCCTCGGCGAAACCGGAGGCAATGACGGTGGCGGCGCGAACGCCGCATCGACCGGCCTCTTCCAGAGTCTCGGCGACAGCCGATGCCGGTACAAGGAGCACGGCAAGGTCGATTGGCTCGTCGACAGCCGTGAGTGACGGCACGGTTGGACGGTCCAGAATTGTCGATCGACTGCGGCTCACCAGGTGGAGGGGACCAGGATAGGGATGCATCACCATGGTGTGGGTGAGACGGCCTCGCAGAGTCAGCTCGTCGGCCGAGGCGCCGACGATGGCGACGCTTGCTGGTGCGAGAAGGGCGCGAAGGTCGACCACCTCAGCGCAGACCCAGGCCTCGGGCTATGATGCCGCGCAGTATCTCGGTCGTACCGCCCTGGATGGTGAGCTTCGGTGCGATCAGGATCGCCCGGGCCAGGGCGCCCTCGAACCGATCGCGGGTCCCGTGCTCTCCGATACCCTCGGCGAGGTCACGCGCAATCGCCGGCAGCGTCTGCTCCCACGCAGTGCCCAGGTCCTTCACCACCGAGGATTCCGTTGTCGGCTCCAGACCTCGGGCAAGCATGCTGGCGACCGCGATCGACATGTGTCGCAGGGTCTGCAGGCCGGCAATCAGGCGGCCGAGCCCGATCGCCGCATAGCGGTCGGGAGACTCGCCTAGAATGCGGACGAGTTCGACCAACACCGCAATAGTCTCCAGAAAGCGCTCGGGACCGCTCCTCTCGTAGGCAAGTTCACTTGTCGCCTGCCGCCAGGCCATGTCGCGCTCCCCCAGCAGGTGGTCGCCAGACACGAAGACATCATCAAGCACGACCTCGTTGAAGTGATGGTCGCCGTTCGGGAACAGGATGGGACTGACCGATACACCCTCCGCAGAGAGGTCGACCAGAAACTGGGAGAGACCGTGGCGACGGTTCTCTTCAGTGGCGGGAGCAGTTCGGAAGATGCCGATCATGTAGTCGGCGACGTGGGCGGTGCTGGTCCACACTTTCCGGCCCGAGAGACGCCAGCCGTTGCCGTCAGGGACGGCCTTCGAGGACGCCGCGAACAGGTCACTGCCCGAATCCGGTTCGCTCATGCCGATGGAGAACGTGCATTCGCCGGCGCATATCCGGGGAAGGATGTCCTGCTTGATGTTCTCGCATGCGTACTTGAGCAGCATCGGTCCACTTTGCCGGTCGGCGGTGAAGTGGGCCGTCAGGGGGGCGCCGGCGAACAGCAGCTCCTCGTTGACGACGAAACGCTCGAGATGGCTCCGTTCGTGCCCACCGTAGGTTCTGGGCCAGGTCATGCCGATCCACCCCCTGGCGGCGAGTCGGCGGCTGAAGTCACGGTTGAGTGTCTCGGTGGCGCCATCGGCCGGCGGCTCAAGAAGACGGTCTTCGCGCG
>JAJEBJ010000238.1 GCA_022822575.1 Alphaproteobacteria bacterium
GACATGGAACCTTCCGCTTCTCAAGTGATGGAGACAGTATTCCCCTGCCGCCTCCCGCTTGGCAACGCCCCCAAGCTCCTGAAACCCCGCTCCACAAGGCCCGGCCTGTCGAAGCCCGTGGCCGTGCGGCTGGCTCCAACAACCAAGTCGCGCTTGAAGATATCATAAGCTGGTACACCCTGTTCACAGGAGGTGCGTCATGGCGAAGAACACATCCATGTCGCTGGGTGAACATTTTGCCGACTTCATCGACACGCAAGTTCAGTCAGGTCGCTATGGCTCGGCCAGCGAAGTTGTGCGCGCCGGACCTCGCATGCTCGAGGAACGCGAGACGAAAGTGAAGGCCCTGCAGGAGGCCTTGATCACGGGTGAGCGATCGGGACAACAGCAGCCATTCGATTTTGAAGAGCTCAAAGAACGCAAGGGAGCGGAGTTCCGTCGAGTGGAAAGTCGAGACAAGTCACCTTTTCGCCGGCCGCTATCTCGGACATCGATGGTATCTGGGACCACGCTGCCGAGACATGGGATGTCGATCAGGCTGACCGGTACACCAACGACATCCACGATGTCTGTGAGGACCTGGCACAAGGCAAGAAGCAGGGTCGCGCGGTCAGCGTCCGCGATGGCTATCTGAAGTACGCCATCGGGCGGCATTTCGTTTTCTTTGTACGAGCGGACGACAGGATCGCCGTCGTCCGTGTGCTCCATCATGAGATGGATGCAGACAGGCATCTGTGAAGGCCGAAGAGGCCGGCCTTGCGTGATTCGGAATACTCTCACGCCGGATTTCCTGGGTAGAAGATCATGACCCGTGTCAGGGCCAGACGTGGTGCTCCTGGCGCAGGCTGGCATCGGCCACGAGATCGGCGGTGAGGTCGTGGACGAGGTCGGCCCAGCGTGCTGCATCATCCGGGCTTGAGACGAGATCCTGGCGCACCTCGAACTGGAGATGGGCAAGACCCCGGCGCATCGCGTGCTCGGGCACCGTGTAGTCCTCTCCGATGTCGAGACCGTAGGGCTCATTGTCCCCGACAACGAGTTCGCCTCGGGCGCGCAGGCGATCCAGGAGCGGGACTGCCAGGCGCCCGTCCCGGCTCCAGCACACGGTGAACGCCTCTCTGCGTGGCCCCTTGCCACGCATGCGCGGTGTCATCGTGTGGACCGAGATGAAGGCAGGGGGCACGGTACGGTCTGCGAGGGCTGTCTCGATGGCGTCGTGATAGGGATGCCAGACCGCCTCGAGGCGCCGCTGCCGGTCCTCCTCGCCAAGGCCACGGTTGCCGCCGACCGGGATGGTATCGCTTGTTTCGATGACAACGGCCGGGTCACCGGGGTAGCGGTTGCAGTCGGCCACCAGGCGCGAATAGCCGGCCAGCAGCAGCGGCGCATCGAAACGCCGGGCCAGTCTTCGAGCGATCCACGCGGCTCCGATGTCCCAGGCGATGTGTTGACCCAGGTGATCCGGATCGAGGCCGAGATTTCCCAGGACACGGGGGATGGTGTTGGAGGCGTGATCGCAGACGATGAGACAGGGAGCCCGCCCTTCCCGGTTGAACCAGGAGAAGGGAGCCGGATCCGACGCCTGGAGCATGCTCACCAGCCGGCGAACGCCGCAATCTCGTCGTCGGTGACACGACCGGCTGCGACGTCCCCTATGGCCTCATCGAGCACGGCGAGAGCCTCGTCGGCCTCGTCGGCGGTGAGGGTCAGCGGCGGGGTCAGTTCCGGGACGTTGGACGCCATGCCGACATAGGTGATGAAGACACCGAGCTGATAGCAGCGCAGCGCCACCTTCGCCGCGTCGGTGGTCGCCGGCTCCTTCGTCCGGCGGTTCGTCACCAGTTCGATGCCGATGGCAAGGCCCCTCCCCCGGACATCGCCGATCAGTTCGTGGCGCCCCTGCATGGCAATGAGCCCCTCCATGAGCTGGCGTCCGCGGGCGGCCGCATTGTGGATGAGGCCGTCGTCGCGGATGTGCCGGAGAACGGCGCGTCCGACACTTGTCGAGACGGAGTTTCCGGTGGTGGTGATGAGGGCGAAGGCCTCACTCACGTCCATCACGCTCCGAGGCCCGACGATGGCCGAGACGGGAATGCCGCTCCCCAGACCCTTGCCGAAGGTCACGATGTCGGGCCGGAACCCTTCCGCCTGATAGCAGTGCCAGCACCCCGGTCGGCCAAGACCCACCTTGACCTCATCGCTGACCACGAGAATGCCCTCGGACCGGCACCGCTCGGCAAGCGCGGAGAAGAAGCCCGGAGGCGGCACCAGCATGCCACCGTCGGATTGCAGGGGCTCGATGAAGAGCGCGGCGACATCGTTCGCAGGGATGGCGGTGGAAAACAGGAAGTCGACATGATCGAGCACCTGGCGCGCCGCATCGCCATCACCCAGGGGCCGGTAGGGATTGGGAAATGGGATCTGCACAAGGCCGGCACGGGGCAGCGCATGCTGCTGCGACGGGTGGCCGGACACGGACATGGAGCCCGAGATGCCGCCATGATAGGCGCCATGGAAACTCATGAACCGGCGGCGTCCCGTTGCCGCGGTCACGGCCCGCATGACCGTGTCGTTGGCATCCGATCCGCTGTGACCGAACCAGACCTTGTGGTCATCGGCCTCGGGCACGAGAGCGAGAAGGTCCTCGGCCAGGGCCACGGCCGATTCGGATGCGCCGAACATGGACGACGCACCGGCGCACTCCTCGAGGCCGCGGCGGGTTGCCTCGACAACTCCTGGATGCCCGTATCCCAGGAGTGCCGCGCCGGCGGTGGCGGACATGTCCAGCACTGCGCGGCCGTCCTCCTCGATCAGCCGGTTGCCACGGGCGTGGCAAATGGTGAGCGGCGACGTCCTGAGCTTGCCGATTCCGGCGAGGGCCCGCCTGTCCCGTTCCAGCAGCGAATTGCTCACCGCATGCCTCCTATCTCACGTTCTCGCGCCGGCCGATCAGGCCCTCGGGCCTCACCAGAAGCAGGACGATGACCAGGGTCAGTGTGATCGATTCGCGGAATGGCAACCAGCCGTCGGGAAGGAAGGCGCGCAGGAAGACCTCGATGAAGGCAAGGGCGAACCCGCCCACCACCGCGCCCGCAAGGCTGCCAAGACCACCCAGCACCACCGCGATGAACGCCTTGAGAACAGGCAGGAAGCCCATCAGGGGATCGACCGATCCGCGCTGCGCCAGCCACAGCACTCCGGCGACACCGGCCAGCAGCCCGGAGAGGCCGAAAGCCGTGGCCACGACCGCATTGGCGTTGATTCCCATGAGCCGGGTGACAGGAAAGTCGAGGGCCGCCGCGCGCATGGCGATGCCCAGAATGGAACGGCGCAGGAAGATCGAAAGAGCAATCAGCAGCAGTGCCGTGGCGGTGATCGACATCAGCTGGATCACGCCGATCGCCAGGCCACCGACATCGACGGCGCCGATCATCCAGGACGGTACCGGGATGGCCCGGGGCCGGGCCGAGATCAGGTTCTGGAACAGCATGTGGAGGATGGTGCTGACAGCCAGGCTGGTCAGCAGCATGGTCGCCGTATTGGCGTCGCGCACTGGACGGAACGCCACCCGTTCCATCGCCACCGCCGCCAGGATGGCACAGGCAATGCCGAGAACGATCGCCAGCGGCAGGCCAAGACCGGCGCCGATGGCAAAGAACATGGCATAGCCCGTCAGCGTCATGAGGTCGCCGTGGGCAAAGTTGATCAGTCCCAGGACGCTGAACACCATCGCCAGGCCAAGCGCCAGCAGCGCGTAGGTGCCTCCCAGGGAGAGGGCGTTGACGAACTGCTGGATGAGGATATCCATCAACCGCCACCCGGTATCTGCGCAAGGGTGCAGCGCCTGATCGCCTGGCGCTCCGGATCATCCATCAGCCGCGCCCCATGTAGGCGCGTTCGACCTCGCCGGAAGCCTGCAGTTCGGATGCCGGACCGGAGAGCGCCACCCGGCCGGACGCAAGAACATAGCCCCTGTTGGCAATGTCCAGGGCCAGGTCGACATTCTGCTCCACCAGCAGAATGGTGGCCCCGTGATGCTGAAGGGCGACAATCATCTCGAAGATGGTGTCGACGATACGCGGCGCCAGGCCCAGCGACGGTTCGTCGAGCAGAACGATTCGGGGAGCGGACATCATGGCCCGGGCAATCGCCAGCATCTGCTGTTCCCCTCCCGAGAGGGTGCCGGCCAACTGGTCATGGCGTTCCGCGAGAACCGGGAAGCGGTCCAGCATGTCGGCGAGTATGGTCGCGGCATCACCGGCACGGCGGCGCGTCGCACCGCCGATGGCGAGGTTCTCGCGTACGGTGAGGTTGGCGAAGACGCGCCGTCCTTCCGGACACAGGGTCATGCCACGCCGCACGACGGCTTCCGGCGTTTCGCCGGTGATGTCCTCGCCATCGAGGACAACCCGGCCGGCGGCCAGCGGTACCAGCCCCATGACGGCGTTGAGAAAGGAACTCTTCCCGGCGCCGTTGGCGCCGAGAAGAGTCACGATTTCACCCTTGCAGACCTCGAGGCCTGCGCCCCTGATGGCCTCTATGGCGCCGTAGCGGACCTCAAGCCCTGCGACGTCGAGGAGGTGTTCAGGGCCACTGCTCACGGAGCCGGGATCATCGAGGGGTCGGGCGAGAAATCGCCGACATGGACCCGCTCGCCGCCCGAGACCTGGTTGAGTGCGACGACACGCACCGGCACCCGGTTCTGATCCTTGTAGGTGATCGATCCCGTGGCGACCTGGACATTCTCCAGATTGTCCCAGGCATCCCGGATTGCCGGACCGTCCGTGGAGCCGGCCGCCTCGATGGCCGCGGCGATGACCATCATCAGGTCATAGCCGGTGGCCGTGAAGACGGTGTCGTTCGGCATGCCGTACTTTTCCTCATAGGCCATCTCGAAGGCTTCGAGTGCACTGCCCGGAGAGGCAAATCCGGCATTGGAAAAGACCACGCCCTCGGCCACCTCACCGAGAGCGAAGGTCGTCGGAGAATCGATGCCGTCGCTGCCAAGCACCGGCGTGTCGATGCCTGCGGCACGCAACTGCTTGATGAAGGCCGGGAAGTCGGGCTCGTAGGCCGACGTCTGGATGACGTCCGGACTGGGATCGAGACCGCCGATGTTGGTGACCTCCGCCGAGAAATCCTGCTGACCCATGGTGTATTCGCCGACCGCGACCACCGTGCCGCCCATGGCCTCGAACGCCTCGCCGAAGTACTCCGGCAACTTCTCGGTGTAGGGCGTGTCACGCGACAGGAGGATGTAGGCATTCTCGTAACCCTGGCCGCGGGCGTACTCCGCGAGGACGGCGCCCTGCAGGTTGTCCGCCGTGTAGTTCGAGAACATGTAGGGTCCGACCGCCGCCGGCAGGGAGGGTGTCGAAGCACACGAACTCGCTGACGGGATCTCGGCCGCCTGGGCCATGACACCGGACGCCACGGCAGGATCGACGTCACACGACACGATCATCGCCACCACGCCCTCGTCGATGAGTTCCTGGGCGACGACGGCGGCCTGGGCGGTATCCGAGCGCGTGTCCTTGACCACGAGTTCGACCGGCATGCCCATGATGCCGCCGGCCTCATTGATCTGATCGAGAGCCAGCTGCACCCCGTTCAGGGACGGCTGGTCGTAGGGCGCGAGATAGCCGGTGAATCCTCCGGCATAGCCGATCGTGATTCCGTGGGAATCGCCCTGGGCCACGCCACCGGCAACCACGAGTCCGGCGGCCACGGCGGCAATGCGCGTTGTTGATGCATGAAACACGGTGTCCTACTCCCTTTCTGTTGACAACTTGGTGGCCCGCTCGGCCGTACGCCGGCGACCCAGGTATGCCTCGATCACGACCGCATCGGACTGGACTTCCTCCGGTGTTCCTTCGGCAATGACCTCGCCCTTGTTTAGCACGATCACCCGGTCGCACAATCTCATGATGAGACTGAGATCGTGATCGACGACCAGCAGGCCCGGGCCCCGGACTTCTCGCAAACGGGCCAGAATGGCCAGCAGTTCGTCGGACTCGCTTTCATTCATGCCGGCGGCCGGTTCGTCGAGCAGCAGGTAGCGGGGTTCCAGGGCGAGCGCCCTGGCGATTTCCAGGCGCCGCTGGAGGCCGTAGGCGAGGGTTCCGGCGCGCCGCGAGGCATAGTCGGCAATGCCGAGTTCCCCGAGAAGGGCAAGGCATCGGTCCGTCATGCCGGCCGGTCTCGAGCCGGAGGATCCGGCCGCAAGGGCCGTCTTGACGTTCTCCTGGCAAGAGAGGTTGGAAAACAGCCTGACGTTCTGGAAGGTGCGGCCAACGCCACGCCGGGCAATCAGGTGACTGGGCATGCCGGTGATGTCGGCGCCGTCGAGCACGACGGTGCCGCCGTCACAGCCGAGGGCGCCGGAAATGCAGCCCAGCAGTGTGGTCTTTCCAGAACCGTTGGGTCCGATGAGGCCGACAATCTCACCCGGCTTCAGCGAGAGGCTGGCGCCGTCCACGGCGCGCAGGCCACCGAACAACCTGGTGACATCACGGACCTCGAGTGCCCCTTCCTCAACCACCCGCACGGGCGCGGCAGGGACAGGGGCGGCGGAGGCCTGGCGGGAACGCAGGACGATGTCCTCGATCTCGCGGTACTCGAACAGTCCGTTGCGGCGCCAGAAGAGCACGCCGAGGATGGCGAGCGACAGGCCGATGTCCGTCAGACCGAAGACCGTCGGCTCGTCGAACCAGACGGTGTTGATGGACTCCTCCACCGATCGCAGGACCTCGATGAGGATGGTGACGACAATCGCACCCGCCACGGCGCCCGAAACACTTGTCATGCCGCCCACGATCAGCATGACGAGGACTGCAAAGGTGATCTGGAAATAGAATTCCCTGGGCGAATAGACCCCGAGTTCATGGGCAAGCAGCACCCCGGCGACCGCGGCGATGCCTGCGCTGAGCGTCCAGGCAAGAAGACGGCGACGGTGGACATCGACACCCACGGCCCGCGCCGCCGCTTCGTCTTCGCGTGCCGCCCGCAATTCGAGGCCGGGCAGGGAATCGCGGAAGACGCGGCACACCATGAGGGCCACTGCGACAAACAGCAGGGCCAGGGGGATGTCGACGGTTCGCGGTACGCCGATCAGCGCCTGGCTGCCGCGGGTGAAGTCACGAGCACCCACGAGGACGCCATAGACGATAATGAGCAGCCCCAGGGTGGCAATCGCCGCCGAGGCGCCG
>JAJEBJ010000177.1 GCA_022822575.1 Alphaproteobacteria bacterium
GGATTTCTCGAACCCCGCGTGAAGCACCTGATGCCCGATCCTCTCGGTATGGTCGACATGGCTGGCGCTGTCCGACGCATCGCGGATGC
This sequence comes from Alphaproteobacteria bacterium, assembly GCA_022822575.1. Lineage (GTDB taxonomy): Bacteria > Pseudomonadota > Alphaproteobacteria > SP197 > SP197 > SP197. The sequence goes on from JAJEBJ010000177.1 coordinate 90, forward strand.
CGTCGAGGCGGGCGAGACGATCGGTGTTTTCGGCGACTACGATGTCGACGGCGCCACGTCGACAGCCCTTCTCGTGCGTTACCTCGACTGCCTCGGCACGAAGACGGTGGTTCATATTCCCGATCGCAGGAAGGAGGGATACGGGCCGAGCATCAATGCCATCGCGTCCCTGAAGGAGAGGGGTGCAGGTCCGGTGGTGACGGTGGATTGCGGCATCACGGCACATGAGCCCCTGCGTCTCGCGCATCAGGCGGGAATCGATGTCATCGTGCTCGATCACCATCAGGTGACAGGCGAACTACCCCGCGCCACGGCACTGGTCAATCCGAACAGGTCCGACTGCAACAGCGGACTTGGTTACCTGGCAGCCGTTGGCGTGACATTCATGACCGTTGTCGCGATCAACAGGGAACTGCGTCAGCGGGGCCGGTTTGGTGACGGTTCCGAGCCCGATCTCATGCAGTGGCTCGATCTGGTGGCCCTGGGCACGCTCTGTGACAACGTGCCGCTTACCGGACTGAACAGGGCGCTGGTGCGTCAGGGGCTGAAGGTTCTGGGCCGTGGCGCCAATGAGGGGTTGTCGGCCCTTGGCCGTTCGGCCCGTCTGGCTGAAGACCCGACAGCCCACCATGCGACGTTCGTGTTCGGGCCACGCATCAACGCCGGCGGCAGGATCGGCGACCCGGCACTGGGTGTGCGTCTCTTGACCTCGCAGAACGAGGAAGAGGTGGCAGGCATTGCCGTCAGGCTGGATGACTGCAATGTCGAGCGTCGGCGCATAGAGAGAGATGTGCTCGAGGCCGCCATGAAACAGGCGGAGGAACTGGCGCCACGACACTGCTACGTGGTGTCGGGAAAGGACTGGCACCCCGGTGTCGTCGGCATCGTGGCGAGCAGACTGGTGGACCGCTTCTCCCGGCCTGCCGTGGTCATTTCCACCATCGATTCCCCTGGTACGGGATCGTGTCGCTCGGTCAGAGGCGTGAACATCGGCGCAGCGGTAGGGCGCGCGGTGGAGGAGGGCATTCTCGTCAGGGGTGGCGGCCATCCCGCTGCCGCGGGCCTGGCGGTCGAGGAAGGCAGGATCGCTGACCTCGCTGCCTTTCTCGATGACCATCTGGCCCGGGAGATTGCATCGTTGCCGGATGTGCCCGAACTCGGGATTGACGGCGTTCTCACCGTTGCTGCCGTCAACGAGGAACTGATCCGTTGCATCGAGCGCGCCGGTCCCTTCGGCACCGGCAACGTCCAGCCGCGTTTTGCCATCAAGAATGCGCGCGTCAGCTGGGCGAAGCGGGTCGGGGAGCACCATGTCCGGGTGACCGCCACGGATGCCGGCGGTGCGCGGCTCGATGCCATCGCATTCCGTGCCGCGGACGGCCCGTTGGGCAAGGCCCTGCTGACCAGCGACGCCGGCGCCTTTCACCTTGCCGGACATCTGACCATCAACACCTGGCGCGGCAGGCAACGTCCGCAGCTGGTCATCGAGGACGCCGCCGTCGCCACCTGACATTCATACGCCGCTTGAATTTGTCGAGACGGGCCGCTATCTCAACATCTGGTCTGGGCGACCCCTTCGTCTAGAGGTTAGGACACAACCCTTTCACGGTTGAGACAGGGGTTCGATTCCCCTAGGGGTCACCATTTGTAGTTGTTTTCAATAGGTTAGAAAGATTGCGCCGCCTCCCCGTCCACTGAGATGCGGTGGGAACCGTTCTGCAGCGCCTCCTCTCTTGCAGTCCGCGCTGGTCTGGCTTTCCGGTTTTCCTGGCGACCACAAGGGGAATCGAACCTCTGAGATGTGGTCGAAACCGTGCGACACGTCATGATCTTCGCCCGGAACCGGCATCAGGCGCGTGTTCCGGGAGGAGTGGTGCGCCGAGACGGAGGAAGGGCATGAATGCGAGACCGACTCTTTATCTCGCGAATCCATACGGCTTTTCGGCATCTTTGAAGAACGGTCCCCTGCGTGATCTGTGCCGGCGACTCGAGGCGCTGGGCGCCGAGGTGTGGGAGCCCTTCGAGTCGATTGAAAACCGTGACCGCACTGCTCCGCAGTGGGCATGGCGGATCGCCCGCAGCGATGCCAGGGGCGTCAGGGACGCTGACGGCGTCTTCGCCGTTGTCAACGGCTGTCCGCCGGACGAAGGCGTGATGGTCGAAGTCGGCCTGGCGATCGCCTGGCAGAAACCACTCTTCCTGTTCCGCGACGATTTTCGCCGCTGTTCGGACAGCGAGGACTATCCTCTCAACCTGATGCTCTTCGCCGGTTACTCTGCTGAAGGCTGGCGGGATTACTGGTACGACTCCGTCGAGGAACTTGATCATCCGGAAAAGGCCCTGGTGCGCTGGCTCCACGGCGAGGACATGCGGTTGCTCGAGGTTTGATCGTCGCCGGGTCGCAGGGAGAGGATGCCGATGGGCGGAACATTATCGGGCGGTTGCCTTTGCGGGGCCATGCGCTACGAGATTTCAGGGGAGCCGAGGTTCTCGCCACTGTGTCACTGTCGCATGTGCCAGAGGTGGACCGGCAGCGCCATGCTGGCCACGGTGGCCTTCGATCGCGATGCGGTCGTGTTCACGAAAGGCGAGCCCAGGGTCTACTGGTCGTCTGACGTCAGCGAACGGGGATTCTGCCCGGAGTGTGGCAGTTCGCTGTTCACGCGCTACGCGTCGGGAGGGGCTTTCGATGGAATCATCTTCGTCGCCCTGGGGACTTTCGACGATCCGGAGTGTGTCCGGCCGGACGTCCACTACGGGGCCGAGGCGGAACTCTCCTGGATGCGGCGCGAGGACGGCCTCGCACGCGTTCGCATCGATGTCGACGATCCCGGTGAGCAGAATGCGCTCTTTGAGCGCCTGGTGGAGGCCTCCGGCAAGTTGGGCTGAAATCCGATTGAAGGCGGAAGGTGACGGGGATGTGGGAGAAAACGCCATGTTGAATTACGCGCCATGAGCCAACAGAAGCGAGGTGATTCACCGGGTTTTGAATGAATCGGCGGTGTCACGTATCAATTCATCGATGGCCCTGATGCACCGGCTCCAGGGTGAGGACGCACTGTCATTTGAGTCGTGATCGCTGCGGGACCGACACGGGGAGAATTCGAACCATGAGCGAAGTGGCACAGGGCGGTGGTTGCCTGTGCGGGGCCGTGCGCTACGAGATTTCAGGAGAGCCGAGGTTCTCGCCTCTGTGTCACTGTCGCATGTGCCAGAGATGGACCGGCAGCGCCATGCTGGCCACGGTGGCCTTCGATCGCGATGCGGTCGTGTTCACGAAAGGCGAGCCCAGGGTCTACTGGTCGTCTGCCGTCAGTGAACGGGGGTTCTGCCTGAACTGTGGCAGTTCGCTGTTCACGCGCTACACGTCGGGAGGAGCCATCGATCACATCATCTCCATCGGACTTGGGACCCTCGATGATCCCGAGTGCGTCCGGCCGGACGTCCACTACGGGGCTGAGGCGGAACTCTCCTGGATGCGGCGCGAGGACGGTCTCGCTCGCATTCACATCGATGTTGACGATCCAGGCGACCAAAATGCTCTGTTCGAACGCCTGTTGGCGGTCTCCGCCGGAGCGAGCTGCAATCCATGTTGAAGGCAGAAGGTGACGGGGATTATCCTTCGGGGTCGTCGGGGATGCGGGAGATGACGCCATGTTGAATCACGCGCCATCAGTTGACAGCGGTGAGATGGTTCACCGGGTTCTGGACGAATCGGCGGTCGCGCGGTTCCGATCGGCAACTCGTGACGGCAGTGGTCTTCCCAACGAGTGCTACACCAGCCCTGAATGGTTGAAGGCGGAGAACGAGAGAATCTTTGCTCGCACCTGGATGCTCGCCGGTTTCTGTCACGATGTGCCGCAACCGGGCGACGTGTCTCCGGTCGAGATGGCGGGCATGCCGCTCATCATCGTGCGCGATCACGACGGCATGATCAGGGTTTTTCACAATGTCTGCCGACATCGTGGAGCGGTCGTGGTGGCCAAGCCGTGCCAGCGCCAGTCGGTCCTGACCTGCCCGTACCATTCCTGGGTCTACGGCCTCGACGGCAGCCTGCGCATGCGTCCGCACTTCTTCGGCGGTGGCCGTCATGACACGGACCCCGGAGAGGACGCTCCAGGCCTCGTTCCGGTGCGCCATGCCGTCTGGCATGACCTCGTCTTCGTCAACATCTCGGGCGATGCGCCGGAGTTCGAGGATCACTGGGAACCGTTCGCCCGTCGCACGAAGGACTACGATTTCGGTGCCCTGCGCTACGCCACGACACTGGATTTCGACGTCAAGGGGAACTGGAAGCTCATCTATGAGAACTTCTATGACGCCTACCATGTGCCAACGGTCCACCCCAAGCTGGAAGTCTTCACGCCACTCGACACCAGGGTGGCGGTCGATACCGAGGGGCCCTGGTTTCACAACACCTCGATGATCCAGGAGCCCCAGCCGGGACGCGGCGTCGGCATGCCCATGTATCCGGGTCTTGACAGCAAGGGGCAACGTACCGAGTGGTATTTCCATCTCTTCCCGACGACGGCCATCCAGATCTGGCCCGACCAGCTCGCCATCTTCCAGCTCCACGCCCTGGCGCCGGACAGGACCATGGAGCACATCCACATGTACTTTGTCGGTGATGCCGCGACCGACGAGACTCACGCCGGGTATCGTCAGGACGTCTACGACATGTGGAACGAGCTCAACACGGAAGATTTCGAGATCGTCGAGAACATGCAGGGAGCAAGGACGTCACCGGGATTCGATGGCGGTGTCCTGTCGCCCTACTGGGATCCGGCGACCCAGCACTTCGCGAGACTCGTGACGGACTTCATGCACTGAACCGACAGGTTAGGGGCCCAGGAGGTCGTCGTCCCAGGGGAAGGGCGAGAGGAGTTCGTAGCCATCGCGGGTGACAACGACCTGCTGTTCGAGCTTGACACCCTCTCCGCCGTGTTCGGAGCCGATGAAACTCTCGATACAGATGACCATGTTCTCCTCGAGTTCACCATCGGTGCCGTGCGTCTCCCAGTCGATGGGCCAGGGGATGGCCGGCCATTCGTCGCCCATGCCGATGCCGTGGGCCATGACCGGGTAGCGGTGCTTGAGGAACTCCTCGGGATAGGGCCAGCAGTCCTTCGAGAAGGACTCGAAGGAGACACCGGCTCTCACCAGGTCGAGGTTGTGCTCGATGTTGTCGACGGCAAGGCGATAGAGACGGCGCTGCGCGGGTGTCGCTGATGCCGGACCGCACAGGAAGGTCCGGGACACGTCGGCGCTGTAGCCCAGCGGGCCGATCATGCCGCAGTCGAACGCGACCATGTCTCCTGCCTCGATTGCACGGTTCGACGCCTCCTGTTCCCACGGATTGATGCGCGGCCCCGAGGCAAGGTAGCGGTACTCCAGCCACTCGCCGCCAAACGCCGTATTGGTCTGCTGCAGGATCGACCAGGCCTCGTACTCCGTCATGCCCGGGTTGAGGGCCTCGCGGAGCCGTTCCATGGCGATTTCGGCGACCGCACAGGCGTTGGCAAGGCAGCGGATTTCGTCGTCGCTCTTGATCAGCGTCGCCATTTCCATGAGACGGTCGGCTGAGACGATGTCAAGGCCCCGGGCGACGAGGGCATGCACGAGAAGCGGATCGGCGATGTCGAGCGCCACCCGTTCACCACCCTGGGCCTGCGCCAGGTCCGCGATCTCGGCAGCGAACGACGCAACCATGCCGGTGTTGAGTTCGCCGGCAGGAAAGTAGGCGAACACCGGCATCGGCCTCAGCTCACCGGTGGTTTCGGATGTCTCGTGCGGATTGTCCGGATGGATCCAGTCAAAGATGGTGTTGAGGCCGCTTGCCGGGACGAAAACGGCGCTCGATGGCTTGTGGGCGTTGTAGATGCCCGAGCGCAGCAATCCCGTGGCATAGCGCTTGTTGTGGACTCCCAGGAGAAGAAGGCCGCAACAGCCCTCGTCGACGATGGCTTTCTGCAGCCTCGCCAGGCGATAGTGCAGCATGCGGCTGACGTCGATGACGTCCTCGGCCTCCTCGGGAGTGAAGGGCCCGCCGGCCGGGAACGGGAGGGTTGTGGTATTCATCGGCGCCACTATCGGCCGACGTTGTCACGCCGCAAGTTTTTTTCTACCGTCGCGCCATCCGGTCCCGTAGCTCAGCTGGATAGAGCGCTGCCCTCCGAAGGCAGAGGTCACAGGTTCGAATCCTGTCGGGACCGCCATAATTTCTGAAATAATCAATTAGTTAAATGTCTGGTTCATAGAACTGTCAACACCAATGTTGCACCTGGGCACAGCATCAGCATGACTTACGTCCGAGGGCATTCAGTATACTGGTACTCAGAGTGATGATGGCCATAGACGCGCTTGAGAATTTCGGGCGACATGCCAAAGATCCCTGTGGCTTCATTCATGGTCAAGCCTCCTTGCATGGCCCGAGTGACGGCAGTATGGCGAAGGTCATGCGGTCGACAGTGTTCGATACCCGATTTCACCAGTTCACGCTTCCAAGCCGTCTCTATGTCCGTATCAGGCCTTCCGCTCACGTGGACGAAGCACCTACCACCGTCTTTCCTCCATCGCTTTATATGGACGAGCAACTTCCTTGGAACCGGAATCGTAGGTGTTCGCTTGATCGCTTCAACTGTGCCCGCTCCACGCCTGTACATCAAATTGCCAGGGGCCTCATCATCGGGGTATTTCAGAACGAGGCCCACGATGGCAAGTCCGTCCCGCACAGGATATGACTCGATTGGCGCCACGACTGTGGAAAAACCCTTGTTCCGACACGGTGATGACATCCGCTACAAACATGGCGTGCCCACGAAGGCGCCGCGGGAAGCCTGACAATCACAGGCCGGTTGGACGTGCGGGACATCCTGCGTCAAGAACATTGTAGGATGTCCACTTACGGAGCCCCTGAGGCGATCGCCACGAATGTGAAAGCAGCAACAGCAGTGGC
>JAJEBJ010000435.1 GCA_022822575.1 Alphaproteobacteria bacterium
GCGCCAAGCTCGTCACCGCAGTCGCCACCGCCGGCGTTCCTCGCGTCACCCTGATCATCGGAGGCTCCTTCGGGGCGGGGAACTATGGCATGTGCGGGCGCGCCTTTTCCCCGAGGTTCCTGTGGATGTGGCCGAACGCACGGATCTCCGTGATGGGAGGCGAGCAGGCGGCCAGCGTTCTTGGCACCGTGCGCCGGGATGCCATGGAGCGGCGCGGAGAGGATTGGCCGGCAGAGGAGGAAGAGGCCTACAGGAAGACCATCGTTGACCGTTTCGAAGCGGAAGGTCATCCGCTTCATGCCAGCGCCCGGCTGTGGGACGACGGAATCATCGATCCCAGGAAGAGCCGCGAGGTTCTCGCCCTGTCTCTTTCGGCGGCTCTCAACGCGCCGGTCGGCGAGACCCGGTTCGGCCTCTTCCGCATGTAAGGGGGCAGGAGTGTTCACCAGGCTTCTCGTGGCCAACCGCGGCGAGATCGCCTGCCGGATCATGAAGACGGCACGGCGTTTCGGCGTTCATTCCATTGCCGTCTACACCGATCCCGACCGTGGCCAGCGACACGTGGCAGAAGCCGATGAAGCCTGGAGCATCGGCGAAAGGGATGGCTATCTCGACATCGATCGGCTGATCGCTGCTGCCCGCGATTCCGGCGCCGAGGCACTGCATCCGGGCTACGGCTTTCTTTCCGAGAATCCGGCGCTGGCCGAAGCCTGTGAAGGCGCGGGCATCGTCTTCGTCGGTCCTCCCGCAAGAGCCAGCCGCATCATGGGCCTCAAGGATTCCGCCAGGGCCGTCATGGTGGCAGCCGGTGTCCCCGTCTCCGAGGGTCATGCGGAGGAATCGCCGGATGACACCGGCCTTCTCGACCATGCCCTCGACATCGGCTTTCCGGTGATCATCAAGGCGGTTGCCGGTGGCGGCGGGCGTGGATTGCGCCGGGTGGAGAGAGAGGAGGACTTTTCCGAGGCGCTGCTCTCGGCGCGTCGCGAGGCCGAGGCGGCATTCGGAGACAGGCGGATGCTCGTCGAGCGGTTCATGGCCTCTTCGCGCCACGTGGAGGTCCAGGTGCTGGCGGATTCCCATGGCACGGTTCTTCATCTTCCCGAACGAGACTGCTCGGTGCAGCGCCGCTGGCAGAAACTCATCGAGGAATCCCCGGCGCCCGGTCTCCCGCCCCGGTTGCGCCAGGCGATGGGGGAGGCGGCGGTGGCCGCGGCCCGTGCGGTCGACTACCGGGGTGCGGGAACCGTCGAGTTCATCGTCGCCGACGGGTCGTTCTCGTTCCTCGAGATGAACACCCGCCTGCAGGTGGAGCACCCGGTGACCGAGATGATCACGGACATCGATCTCGTTGAGTGGCAGCTCAGAATCGCGGCCGGGGAAGCACTGACCTGGTGCCAGGATGCCATCTGCCTTCATGGACATGCCGTCGAGGCACGCCTTTGTGCCGAGGATCCGTCGCGGGATTTCCTGCCATCGACGGGCCGGATCCACCACCTCAACATGCCCCGGGAGTCGACCCGCCTGAGGATCGATTCAGGCATCCGCGACGGCGTCACGGTGAGCCGTCACTACGATTCCCTCATGGCCAAGCTCATTGCGCACGGCGATGACCGCGATGAGGCCATCTCCCGCCTCGGCGAGGCCCTGGCATCCGTCAGCATTCTGGGCATCACCACCAACGCCGGGTTTCTTAAACGTGTCCTCGAGGATCCGGAGTTCCGCGAGGGCGCCGTCGACACCGGGTTTCTCGAGCGGGTCACCCACCAGCCTCAATCCGCGCCCGGGGTTGTCATCGCCGCTGCCGCCATGCACTTCAGCGGCATCCTCGATCAAGGTCCCACAGGTGATCCCTGGGTGTCGCTGGCGGGCTGGCGCCTGTGGGGCGACGATTCCGGAGTGATGGAACTTGCCATCGACGGGAGACCGCATGACGTCACCGTCACGGTCCTTGGCAGGGGCCGCTGCCGCATCGGCGATGACGTTGTCGAGGTCATCGAACGCTCCGGTGCCGCCCTCACCCTGGAGGCCGGATCGAGGATCCTGCATCTCGACCTCGTGGTGACGGGCGATGACGTTCTTGTCGCCTGGCGGGGATGCAGCCATGCCGTCAGGCTGCGCCGCCGCCAGGCCGCGGCAGGCGATGCCGCCGGAGCGTCGGGCGACGTGACGGCGCCGCTTCCGGGGACCGTGGCCGCCGTCAGCATTGCGGAAGGCGACACGTTCCGGCGCGGCGACGTTCTCGTTGTCCTGGAAGCGATGAAGGTGGAGATCGCCATCCGTGCCGAAGGCGCCGGCACCGCCAGGGCCGTCACCGTCCAGCCCGGCCAGAGAGTCGAGGAAGGCGCCACGCTGGTGAAGGTTGCGGCTCCGCCGCCTGCCTCCGTCCCTGCTGGCAGGTAGGGTGTACTTCATGCGAACGTACCGGACATCTGTTCGGCCCCTCTGCGCGGCACGGTGGTCGACATTGGCGAGGGACGACGTTCCTGTCGTTCCGGGCACGATGACGGTCGAACTGGCGGTCAGGGCGTCACACGATGTCGCCTGCGGACCGCGGCGGGAACGGAGACGAAGCAGGCGATGACGATCACCATCTGGCACAATCCGCGCTGCAGCAAGTCGCGGCGCACTCTGGAGATCCTGAATGACCTCGGCCTCAGGCCCAGGGTCGTCGAGTACCTGAAGACACCGCCGCAGCCGGAGGAGCTGCGCGACGTGCTCCATCGGCTCGCCATGGGACCACGCGACCTGATGCGGACCCGGGAGGCACCCTGGCGCGACCTCGGACTCGACGACGCGGATCTCTCCGACGACGTCCTGATCCGGGCCATGCACGAGCATCCCGTGCTGATCGAGCGGCCTGTCGTGATTGCAGGCGACAGGGCGGTTCTCGGACGGCCGCCGGAACGAGTCCTCGACCTCGTGGGCGATCAGCCGCCGGTGCCGTGAAGTGCCTGCCAGACCCTCAATGGGGTTGCCGGCATATCGAAGCGCGTGATTCCCCGGGCTGAAAGCGCGTCCAGGACAGCGTTGGTGACAGCGGCGGGCGCGGCGAACGTGCCGACCTCCCCGACTCCCTTGGCGCCGAGCGTATTGACTGTCGCCCGACAGGCGATGCGTTCGCTGACGAATGACGGGACATTGTCTGCCCGTGGCATCGCGTAGTCCAGGAAACTGCCGGTCAGCAACTGGCCGCTGGCCGGGTCGTAGCGGATGGCCTCCATCAGAGCCTGGCCGGCTCCCTGGACGATCCCGCCGTGAATCTGACCCTCGACGATCATTGGATTGATCTCGACGCCGACATCGTCCACCGCGACATAGCGCTCGAGCGTCACCTCACCCGTCGCCGGATCAATCTCCACTTCGGCAACATGGGCGCCGAACGGCCAGGTAAAATCCGGAGGATCGTAAAATCCCGCCTCGTCGAGGCCGGGTTCCAGGTCATTTTCGCCGAAACCCGCCGCCTGGTAGGCGGCATGGGCAACGTCGCCGAAGGCGAGGGAGCGGTCAGTTCCGGCAATGGTGAAGCGGCCGTCCTCCAGTTCGATGTCGTCAGCCGACGCCTCGAGCATCCATGCGGCAATGTCCCGCGCCTTGGCCGTGACCCTGTCGCAGGCAAGGGCGATCGCCGGACCGCAGACGACCGCCGAGCGCGAGGCGAAGGTGCCCATGCCGCGCTGCACGCGGCGGGTGTCGCCGAAGACCACCTCGATGGACTCGAAGGGAAGGCCGGTGCGCTCGACCACCAGCTGTGCGAAGGCCGTCTCGTGGCCCTGGCCATGATTGTGGGACCCGACGTAGAGGGTTGCCGCTCCGGAGGGATGCACCTGCAGGCGCGCACTCTCCCAGTTGCCGACAAGGGCGCCTGCCGCCAGGTTGTCAGCCGAGGAACAGCCGCCGCAGGCGGCCGCATGAAGTGCCATGCCGAAACCCCTCAGATGCCCCCGGCGTTTCGCCCCGTCACGACGCGCCTGGAATCCGGCCTGGTCCGCTGCCTCGAGGGCGCGCTGCAGGAGTTTCGGGGCATCGGCGTCCCGCAGCGTCGTGCCGAGTGCCGTGTTGAAGGGCATGTGCCGCGGCTCGATCAGGTTGCGGCGGCGCAGGTCCGCGGCATCGAGTCCGAGTGTGCGCGCCGCGTGATCGATGATGCGCTCGGTCATGTAGACGGCTTCCGAGCGTCCCGCTCCGCGGTAGGCGTCGATGGGCGCCGAATGGGTCAGCACGGCACGCACCCTGACGTGGGCCGAGGAGAAGCGGTAGGGACCGGGAATGGAGTAGGTGCAGTAGATGGTCGGCACTGCGTGCGCATGCTGGCTGAGATAGGCTCCCATGTTCGCCGTGATCTCGATGTCGAGCGCCAGGAACCTGAAGTCCGCATCGAGGGCCATCCTGACCCGGGCGACATGATCGCGGGCTCCGGCATCGGCCTGGAAGGCTTCGTTCCTCTCCGAGGTCCAGGCGATGTCGCGTTGCAGCCGGCGCGCTGCCCAGGCGAGCGCGATGTCTTCGGGATAGGAATAGGACTTCATGCCGAATCCGCCGCCGACATCCTCGGCCACCACGTCGACCCGTGTTTCCGGCATGGAAAGGGCGGCTGCGATGGCCCGCTGCAGTTCATGGGGAAGCTGGTTCGAGACGTGGCAGGTCAGCCGGTCGGTGCCGGCGTCGTAGCGCGCTACGGCGAGCCGCGGCTCCATGGGCACGGCCGTGATGCGCTGGTTGACGAGGTCGAGGCTCACCTGGTGCGCAGCGCTGTCGAAGGCACGCGCCACCGCCGGGGCATCGCCATTGATCCAGTCAAGACTGACGTTGGAGGGACAGGCGTCCCACACCGCCGGCGCCCCCGGGGCGGTGGCCTCTTCGAGGGTGGCCGCTGCCGGCATGTCTTCGAAGTCGATGATGAGGTTCTCGGCGCCGTCCCGGGCTGCAGCCTCACTGGTGGCAACCACCATGGCGCAGGGCTGGCCGACATAGCGGACCCGTCCGTCAGCCAGCGCATGCATGGCGGGAAAGAAGGAGGCGCTGCCGTCGGCATTGGGGAGACTCCAGGAAGCCGTCAGGGGAGCGACGCCGTCGGCCTCCATGTCGGCCGCCGTCAGCACGGCGACGACGCCTGGCTGGGCCAGCGCACCGTTTTGGTCGGCGATGGTCATCGCGGCATGGGCCAGGGGTGAGCGTACGAAGACGGCGGTGAGAGCGTCCTCTGGCGGACGATCACCGGTGTAGCGGCCCCGGCCGGTCAGAAATCGCCTGTCTTCCCTGCGCAGACAGGAAGCGCCGATCGAATGGCGTGTCATGGTCCATCCCACATAGCGCGCCAGGATGACAAAGGAAACCAAATC
>JAJEBJ010000353.1 GCA_022822575.1 Alphaproteobacteria bacterium
GGTCGGGTCCACTACGGTAAGCACGCCAAGGGCATCGGGCCCAGACACAGAAATACGGATAGCCGGAGTACTCGTCCTTGAAGGCGCGGTAGACGCTGTAGGCCAGCAAGTCGGCGAGCTGCACGCCGTTCGACGGCTCGCTGCGGGTGAAGAACGGATACTCGACGATTGCCGAAAACGTCATGTTCCGGTTTCCCGCCCGCTGGAACGCGGCAAGTTTCATCGCGACCGTGCGGTTGAGCTGCCGGCTCGTGTCGTCCATCACGATCAGCGCACGATGCTTCGGGTGTGTGTGGAAACCGCGCCGAAAGGCGGACCCGCTGTAGCTCTCCGGACCTGCCAACTTTCGCCCACTTCAACCGGTCCCGCGTTGGTTTGCTGTCGCGCCAGGATTTGCGCACAACCGTTCTCGGAACTGCGGAAGAGCGAGTGTCGCCCTCACCCTTGCCAGTGTCGCCGGCGGTAGTCGCTTGTTTCGAAGCAGCTGGTGATAGACGTCGAACGATGGCGGTTTCGAGGCGCCGAACTTCACTCTGCCGGTTTCGCCGAACGTGAACATGCCAGCATCGAACAGCCGGTGAAGGTCGGCCCTGAGCGTGACGCCATTGAAAGGTATGTCATTTTGTCCGTTCTTGGCCGGAATGAGATGCGCCGCCTCCAGCGCTTCCAGCGTCGCCTCTCCCGTGAGGACACAGCAATAGCTGTCCAACTCGAGGATGATCTTTCTGAACTGCGCGTGCCGACGCGATCTCAGATATCGCGCAAGCGGTCTGTCCTGGCTGTCTCCAAGATCGAATGCTTCCCAACGCACTGTCTCGTCCCGCGCGGCATGCAACCGCCGCCAACTGCACTGCCCGGTTCGTTTTCCTTGTTTGAGAAAGATAGTGTTCCGGCCCCAATAGATGTCGTATCGCTCAGCCAGTTCGAGGTTGTCTGCCTCGTGGTAGTCGACGACGACATGCACCTCCCGAACGCGCGGGCGTTTAATTCCGACACTTATGCTGTATTCGACGCTGGTTCCTCCTTGGTGTCTCGGCCAGTCGGCCCGGACCGCAGAGAACTCCGGAATGGTGGCGAGGTCGTCGATATCGATTCCAGGGAAGTACTCGATTTCGTATGTGTCACCGTTCTCGTCGGGCCAGACAACCCGTATTCCCTTAGTCATGATCGAGCCTCCTCATCGTAGCTGAACACCCTCAGATACTCGCTTGCCAGGCGCACTCGTATACAGGGGTGCCAGCAGCCACCCTGGGGATCGTATGGTGCTGTTGCGACTTGAGCGCTTTCGCACCGCGTTCTCGGCCTGCCGACCGAGCAGGACCCGTCCTGTCGGTCCCAGGATCGGTTGTGTCCGAATAACTCATGCAATCTCTCGTCATGCGGCGGGAGACCACAGGCCTCGATGAAATTCCCGAGCGGCGACGACGGCATCGGCGGCGAGGCCCGCGGGATCGAGCTCGGGGTGATCGATGCGCATCTGTCGGACATAGGCCTGGGCTCCCTGGGCCGTCGGAGCCTCGAAATTGGCTTGCAGATCGTCGAGCGCCGTGCGGATCGCGCGGAGGTCGTCAGCAAACCGGTCCCGGACCTGCGCGGCGGCAGCCGATGGTCCGCCAGCATCGTTGTGCAGGAGTACGAACGCCATGTCGTACCAATCCTTGGGTGCTCGTCTTGAGTGTGCGGCCGCTGCCTTGGCAAGCAGGAATCCAGCCAGACCCGCAACGTTCACTTGAATGTTGTAAGGGACGCCGCCGATCCGGGCGCTAAGGTCGCGCACTTCGGTGTCGCGGGATGCGAAGCCTGTTCCACGTAAATTGATCGCTCCGAGATTCTCGCATTCTTCGAACCTGATCGTCGCCGATGCCGGTTCATTGTGAAGATCGGCCAAGAGCTCGAACTTCACTACGGTCCGCACCGCAGCCGCGTCTGCCGTCCAGCGCCAGACGCGGCCATCCTCGGGAACGAATTCCGCATTGTGAAGCGCACGCTCCAGCCGTGCGGCATTTGCGGCGCCATAGGCGATTTCAAGATTGACCTGTACGTCCACGTCGGTGGTCCCGGCGTGTTGGAATTTGCTGTCGGAGCAGAGTAACTCCGGTACCAGCCCCCCGAGCACGACGAACTCCGGCCGCGCGCCGTAGTGGTGGACGATGCGCACGAGCGCCGTCTCGGCCGCTTCCCGTGCGGCCCGGGAGCGGGGCGGCAGATCATCGGCCACGGATCACGCCCCGGAGATGTTCAGCGGCTTCTTCGCCTCTCACGCCGACGACGCGCAGGTCGGCGTATACGCGAGGCCACGGTGCGAGGCTGAGGCCGTTCTTCACCACGGCAAGCAATCTGGCTGTAACCGTGGGGAATGGTCGAAGGGTGAGACGCCCGCCTTCAATCGGTCGCAGATCCGCCTTCGCGGCGACCTCGTCAAGTCCTGCGATCGTCTTCCTGTCGACATAGACCTCGCCGGTCGTAACCGTGGCGAGATATGGGGCGAACACCGATGCCGCCACTGTACTCGTGGCTGCCCACGAGATACCTGCGTTGCTCCATCGCTGGCTAGTCTCCGCCAGAGCCGTCGCCGGGTCGCGCCACGTCACACCGACCGTGAGAGCGGTCTGTGGCATCATCGAAACAGCCGCAGCTGCGTATGCATCCAGCAGCCGGTCCTGATCGGGTATTCGGCGTGCGGAGTTGCGCCCACGACGTGCTTGGGCATCTATGAGCCCGAGTTCGGTGAGAGTTCTCAGGGCGTTTGTGGCGCTTCCGGCGGAAAGCCCTGTGGTCTCCTGCATGGTGCTGACGGTGGCGCGGCCGCCGCAGAGCAATGCCTCCGCGATGGCGAGGACGGCAGGTGTCCAGCGAGGCGGTTTCTGAGGCGCCTTGATGGGATGGCCACTCTTGGAAACGATCAGGAAGTCCAGCACAATCTCCGCCGCACCGGTCTCGTCCACCCAACCGATCCCCGCGGCGGAGAGTGCCTTGCGTGCGCCGGGCGACATGTGGCGAGCCGCCACGACGTCGGGGTGCTCCTTGCGGCCGATGAGCAACTCGTGTGCCTGGCGCAATCCACCCTCGTTCAGCCACTCAATCGTGATAGGCTTCCCGTTGAGTTCGAGGTCGATCACACGACCATCCTCGCGGCGCCGCCGAATCTGGACGGTAGGAGGGAGCACGGCCGTGATCGCGGCTTCGGATCGATGGGTAGTACTGTTCCTTGACACGTCAATCACCGAAAGACAAATCCTCAATATAGGAGGATACATCACATTGTGAATGATGTATAGATTTGTGTGAGCATTTGATGCCGGTTACCAGGCAGCGGCCCGAGGTTCTACCAAGAAGGCCTGCGCTACCGTTCACCGCAGAACGCCACGGACGCACATTGGAGGATCAGGGTCCGCACTATTCCGCCGTCACGAGATCGCTGTCGACACTGTCGCCGATGCGGTCTGCGGAGACCTTGACGGTGCGGCGGGGGTAGCGGGTGGTCGTCTGAACCTGCGTGTGTCCCGACAGTTTGCCGATCATCGGCAAGCCCTCACCGAGCGCCAGCGCTCGCGAGGCGAAGCGGCGGCGCAGGTCGTGAATACGCACGTCTTTGAGGTCGGCGCGCGCTCGGATGCATCGCCACGGGTGCTGAAGGTCGGTGAGATGTCTGCCGGGCTTCTTGCCCGCGATCACTCAGGGGTTGTCATCGTCGCGGGGCAGGGACTGGAGTAGCCGCAAGGTCGAGGGTGATAGCGGCGCCACCCTTGGGCCCGTTTTCCTGTCGGCAGGTGCGGCTCGCCCGCCTTGAGATCGACATGCTCCTACTGCAGTTTCCGGACTTCCGAGAGACGGCACCCAGTCAGCATCAAGAGCCGGAACGCCACCACCGCAGAGCGGGCTCCCGAGCCGTCTTGCAGAATCTCGTCCAGGACTTGTCCCAGCCGCGAAAATTCCCCGGCGTTCGGGAACCGCTCCCGCTTCTCATCCTTGTAGCGCTTGACCTGAAGTCAGCGGGTCGAACCGCCCTGTCGAGGGCCTCATACCTCCGCTTCGTTGAACATCTTGGACAGCACTCCCAGCGTCCGGTTGGCCTGATACGGCGTCTCCCGCAACTCGTGATGCAGCTCGGCGATGTCGCTGCGCCTTGTGTCGCGCACCTTGCGTCTGCCGATCAGGGGATCGATGAAGAACTTCACCGAGCGGCCATGCTTGTAGACCGTGCTCGGGCGGCGGGGCTGGTCCTGGCGTCCCGACTTGATGGTGGGCCTGCCGGTCTGGCACCCCGCCATCGGCGCTGTTCGCGGTGCTCGACGTTGTCATCGTCTGGTGCCGGCAGTCTCAGGATGTCGTGCGCCGATGGGGACTGGGACCCCGCCTTCTGCAGGGTGCTCGCGAGCGACCTCGACCGTCACAGGTCCGAACCGTCGTTAGTGGCAGATGGTCTGGCCGGCTCACCCGATGCCTTGATGCGAGAGAACAGGGGTGGCGCCACATTATCGGCGAGGCACAGAGCCGCCACCACCGGGGCCGGGTGACGTCTTACGAGCTCTACCAGGCCACGCTCTATCTTGGCATGGCGCACCGGCTTTACCGCCGTCCGATCCGTGCCATCCTGCTTTACGGCTGTGGGCGCCTGATCCCTCTCGACTTCGACGAGGAACTTTACCGCCGCCTGCTGGCACTGATCCCCCAATGCGGGCAGGCGATGGGCTGACCCTGGAGAGGACAGGAGCCCGGGATCTCGACCGAAACACCCACCGTCAGGCTCATAACCTGAAGGTCGTAGGTTCAAATCCTACTCCCGCAACCACTCAGACCCCTGAAAACATGGTGTTTTCGAGGGCTTTTTCATTTTCGTCAGATGGCCGATTTGGCAACCTGGCAAACTATTGGCAAACATTTTGATTCGAACGGGAGGCGGCGCATGCGTCCGCTGCGGTGATATCCGGAAGGCCACTCAGGCACCCCCGGCTTGTTCGGTCGGTCATCCGGTAGTGCCATCGCCGGGGCAACCGCGAGTCCGGGTTCCGCCCGCCCGACGACGGCTGGGCTCGGCGGTTTGCTCACCGCCATCACACCCCCCAACGAAC
>JAJEBJ010000133.1 GCA_022822575.1 Alphaproteobacteria bacterium
CGACCCATCCCGTTGCAATGAGGCGCCTGGTAGAAGCGATTGCGAGCGGTGACCGGACCGATTCGGACCGATTCGAACAGAACGTCATGGTGCGGGTCACGGACCATCAGTGTGACGCGGCCTGCTCAGCGCCGAGAGACTGCCTCAAGCATGCCCCGCGCCGGTGACGGATCGGGCTCGGCGGCCCGGCCCTCCCGGACCCTGTGGCTCGTGCCCTCCCTCTCGGCGGCCGTCGTCGCGTCGGGAAGCTGCGAGGCGAGCTCGGCGAGCCGCAGCCCGCGTGTGCTGGGCACCATGTAGCCCGCATCGGCCAGGCCCTGAAGACGTGGTCCGGCCTGGTACTTCTTGTGCATCTGATGGGGCTGATAGACGCTCATCTCGTCGGGCATGATGTCGTACTCTATCGTGATGGCGCCATCGCGGGCGGCGGACTCCAGGAGTTCGGCCCCGCGCGCCGTGCGGGCGACAACCGCATTGGTGCCGGGATCGGTTTCGCTGTCGATGCGATTGGGCGAACCACCGATCCACGTGTCCGATGCCGCCAAGTCAGCGCTGTCGCCGATGCCGTCGGGACAGATCTTGCATCGCCAGGGCAGCGTCCACTTGCTCTCCTCTACACCCCAGAGATCAATGTAGTGAGCCTCTGTGACCCGATCGCCCGTTTCGATCCGTATGGGTCCGGGGCAACCGCGCCCTCGATAACGGAAGGCAGTGATCGCGGCGGGCTCGATCTCCACTCTCTCAAGGAAGTCCTTCGTGCTTTCAGGCGGTGCGAAGCCGCCACACACCAGCGCCAACCAGTAGCGCACGAGCCTGTCGATGCGCCCGTCGTGGCGCGCCTGGTTGCGCAGGGCGGCAATATCGCAAGGCTTGCCTATGAATGCGAACGGCTCGTCGTACGCGAGCGCCTCGTCGAGCCGGGCCAGGATCGCGGTCGGGCCGTAACGCGATCCGGCGCCGGCAACGACATCGGCGTGGCTGAAACTCAGGTGCGCCTCGCCAAAGGTCGGTTCCTCTCCGGAGGCCCTGGCATGGTAAATGAACGACACACGCCTGCTCGATAGAAGGTAGCTCCCCAGAGCCGTCAACACTCCTCCAGTCGAGCCTTCGAAGCGGATCTCCGGATCGGCTGCATGGGCCCGGACCATGCGGTGCCAGGGACCCCAGACGTCGTCCATGCGGGTGGATGAGTCGATCTCACGCTCGGGCATGCCGTCGATTCGCGTACCGGGACAAACGTCGTAGATGCGGTCGACTGTCGCGTGATCGAGCGTGCCGACGACCACCGGTCGCTCATACCCGGTCAGCGTCTTGACCACCTTCACATTGTCGGGCCCGGCGACGGCCTCACAGAGGCCACAGCCGATGCAGAGTCCCTCGCGAGCGATCCGGTAGAGCCTGTCTGTCGGTGTTGCGTCGTTCATATGTTCGTTTCCATGGATTTGCGCCACAGCGCCTGTATGGCCTGAACGGCGTGCTCCGACATGCCAGTCTTGTCACGATCGACCATCAGCGGTCCGGGCTTGTAAGCACGGCTTTCAATGCCCCGCTGGACCGCTTCGATAAGCGGGATGTCCTCCTGAAACACGGTCGCAGCATGCTCGCGAAACTCCGCCCTGTGCTCGTCGGTCGCGGCATCAACTGGCATGAACCAGTCAACCGTAACGCGCGAACTGTCGACGGCGAGCGGCACCCACTGGCGCACGTTCACGAGATAGCCGGGATGGGTCTGAACTGCGAAGTTGGGCCACATCCACCAGGCGCCGAACTCGCCGGCGTGAGCGGAGCCCTCGTCACCGCGTACCTCATAGCCCGACTGCGCGAGATGCTCGTGCCAGCGTCCGTACGGCACGATGCGGTAGCTCGCGGCGCTCACCTTGCCTTCGGCAAAGAAGGACTTGTGCACGATCGCGCAGTGGTAACACTCCGAGTAGTTCTCGACAGCAATCTTCCAGTTGCCGTGCACATCGGCTTGCGTGCGATGAACGAAAGTAAGCTCGGGAAGTCCTGGTGCGTACTCGACCAGTCGCTCGCAGAGACCGGCCATGTCTTCGCGAAGCGGCGCGGCGCCCGGATCGAGGTTGACGAAGACAAGGCCGTGGAGTTCTTCGATGCGACACGCCTGCAAGCCGTAATCCTGGAGCCGGAAGCCCGGCACGTCGTCGGCGTTCGTGGCGCCAACAAGGCGACCTTCCGTGTCATAGGACCAGGCGTGGTAGGGGCAGGAAAATCGTTTGCGGCAGCCTTCGCCCGAGGCGAACCTCGCGCCGCGATGGGCGCAGACGTTGAAGAATGCGCGCAACATGCCACCGACAGAGCGTACCACGAGCAGGCTTTCGCCAGCCACATCGGCAACGAAGTAATCGCCTGGATTGCGCACTTTCTCGACATGGCCGACGTATTGCCAGGTCCGGGCAAAGATGGCCTCGCGCTCGCGCACGAAGACCCTCTCGTCGCAGTAAGCTTTTCCCGGCAGTGTCCTGGCCAATTCCGACGTCGCGTTTGCTGTCATGTCGTTCTCCGGCGGGTGGCGGCTTGCGTTCCGGCCCGGAGAACAGCCTGGCGCATACCCGGCAAGCGACGTCGGGAACCTGGGGCCCGGAGAACACATCCGGCGTTCAGTCCACGGCTATTGTCAATCATCGCAGGCAACCGGTGCAGGTTCGGCACCTCGCCCGATACGAACTCGGTACCGCGATCCCTCGTACTGATGGGAATAGCGCTCGGGGCCCGCCTGCCGGCTCAGAGCATCGAGGCGGAGATTGCGCGAGCGCGGAACCAGGTGACCCATCGAAGCCAGGCCGTCAAAGCGCGCGCGCATGGCGAACTTCTTGGCGACCAGATGCGGTTGGCAGGTGTCGAACCAGCGCGGGCTTGTCGGCCCCGTGACAGTGACGTAACCGGCAGCGACCGCGGCGTCGAACAGTTCCTGGCCGGACGCCGTGCGTACGATCACGACGTTGGTGCCGGGGTCGGTGAGCGAGGCGACGGGATCGGGCTTTGCGTCCTCCCACTGGTCTCCGGCGGCAATGTCGGCGCTTTCGCCCGACCCATCGGGACAGACCTTGCAGCGGAACGGGAGCTTCCAGTCCTTCTCATCGAGGCCACCGAAGGGCTCATACATGTGTGCCCTGAACTCCCGGCCGTCCCGGGTTGCGAATTCGACTTCGCCAGGGCAGCCCTCGCCACGGTGACGAAAGTAGTCGAGGTCGCGCCAGGTGACGTCGCGTTTGGAGAGGAACGCGTTGAGCGCTTCGGGAGAGGTCCAGCCGCCGCATACCGGGGTAAGCCAGTACTTCACCAGGCGGTCGACCCGCTTGTCGAACCGAGCGAGGTTGCGCAACGCGGCGATGTCGCAGGGTTTGCCGACGAAGGCGAAGGCCCGGTTGGTCGAGAGAAGTTCTTCGGCGGCCCGCAACGGTGCTGTCGGCGCGTACATCGATCCCGTGCCGCTCTCGACCGCTGCGGCGTCGAAGCTCTGCTGCGATGTACCGTAGGTCGGCTCCACCGGCGACGGCTTGGCGTGCAACACGAAATCGACCCGCCCGGTGTCGACGAGAAACATGCCAAGCGCGGTGAGCACACCCCCGGTCGCGCCCCTCAGCCGGACGCCGGGATCGGCAGCGTGCGCAAGAACCATGCTGTGGAAGGGCCCCCAGACCGGGTCGACCTCGGTGTTGTCGTCGACGAGATGGTCAGGCAACCCGTCCCAGCGCGCCGCAGGGCAGATATCGTAGACCCGGTCAATCAGTTCCTGGCCGATCTCACCGACGGCCACTGGTCTCTCGTAGCCTGTCTGCGCCACCTTCCGGACCTGGATGCGGTCTCGTCCCGCTACCGCTTCGCAAAGCCCGCAGCCGCTGCACGCACCTTCTTCCACGATGCGATTCAGGCGCTCGAGGGGAGTCACCGGAGGTGGCTTGACATTCAATGCATCGGTTCCTGGCATGGCAGGGCCCTGTGTTCTCCTCCTGCCGTCAGCCTGACGCCAGTTCGCTCTGCATGTAGGGGGTAGCGGGATCGTCGTCGATCATCTCGTAGAGGTTCTCACGCCAGAGAATGTACTCGTGCGAATCCCTTAAGTGAATCTCAAGCTCTTCCAGATCGTAAACGGCATCGTGCGGTTCGCTGAGCATGCGGCCCGGTCCAGTTGCGAGACGGAAACCCGCCGCCTCCCACGCATCGAGCGGATCGGCGACGACACGACAGCGCCGTCCCAGACGTTCCAGATCGGCCGCCATGAGGTCCGCGAACACGGGCTCGTCCGTGTGAAGCGCGATCAGGACATCCGGGGGCAACTCCTGGACATCGTCGGCGAGGTTGGCGCGTCCCAGCATGACCGCCCCCTCGACATGCCGGCGACGATGCGCCACGCCGCCGCGGATATCGGCGACGAGGACCGAACCATCCTCGCAGGCGGTACCCAGTTTGCGCAGCGCAGCAGCGCCGATGCTGCGATCCGAATTCTGCGTCGGAACCGCAGTGAGATCGCCCGGATTGGC
>JAJEBJ010000363.1 GCA_022822575.1 Alphaproteobacteria bacterium
TCGCCGTAGTGGTAGTTGATCGGGTAGTCGGGATCCTCCGCCAATTCCTTGTAGAGCCGGATGGAGTGCGATTTGAGCCCCACCATTGTCTGGTTCATCCCGAAATTCGTCACCTGCGCGGCGGAGTGCCACGTGGTGCCGGATGTCAGCTCGTCGCGCTCGATAAGAACCACGTCGCACCAGCCTTCCTGTGTCAGGTGGTAGAGCGTCGAGACGCCCGCAATTCCGCCGCCGATCACGACGGCTCTGGTCCGCGACTTCATGGTTCCGGCCTCCTTGGACTTGTGTTTCCGAACGATGGATGGCGTGCAACATCGCAACGGAACGGGTCATCAACGCGCCTGAGCAGCGTGTGCCGCCGCGGGCGCTCTGTGACACACGCTCCGCAAGAGCGTGACAACAGCCCATCGGACATTCGAGTGCCCTCGAAGGGCGTGGGGCTGCACTTGGAACGCATCTCCTGCCTACCCGGGGAAGGGAAGATCGCGGATCGTGCCCGCGTCCCGCTTGCCGTTTCGAAGGACCTCGACCCTGTCTCCGGCATGGACATCGGTCGAAACCAGCGCGAAACCGACCATGGTCCGTCGGCGAAACGACCATACGCCGTTCGTCATGTGGCCGACCTTGCTGCCGTCCTTATGAACCTCGTTCCAGACGGGATGGCCGGGATGGCGCGGCTGATTGTCGAGAATCACGCCCAGCAGGTGCCGTGTCGCGCCCTCAGCGCGAATTGCGCGAAGCGCCTTGATGCCGATCACGTCGTCATCCAGACCAAGATCCACGTACTTGCCCAACCGCACCTCGAATGGATTGGTCAAGTCGTCGGTATCGCCTCCGAATGACAAAAGTCCGCCCTCAATGCGTTCGGTCGGGTAAGGGCAGCCAAGTCCGATGCCCCATGGCCGACCTGCCTCGCGCACGATGTTCCAAAGATCGACGCCGCGAGATCCGTCCATCAGGTAGAACTCGAATCCGCCTTGCATGGAGTAGCCCGAGCGCACCAGTTTCACGGGAATTCCGTCAAGCTCTGCATCAACGAACCAGAAGAACCCAATCTTGCGCACCCAATCGCCAAAGGTTGCGGCCACCACATCCTCGGCCATGGGCTCCTGCACGGCCATCGGCAAGACATCGGGCTCATTGATGTCGACACGGAGTCCGCGTTCGCTGGCAATGGCGCGCACCCAAACCAGGACGTTGTTGTCCGCGATCGACCGCCAGAAATGGTTCTCCGCAAGCTTCAGGACCACGGGATCGTTGATCAAGACGCCCCGATGATCCCTCATGGGGACGTACATGCCTTGATTGACCGAGATGTTCGACAAGTCGCGCACTGAAACGATCTGAACGAGACGCACGGCGTGTCCGGCCCCCTGATCTCCACCTGCCGCTGAACGGCGAAGTCCCACTGGCTGGCGGCGTTCATCAGGCGTTCGTACTCGGGGCATCCGGGTCACCGTACGAAACACGCATCAGCATCCTGTTGTAGGGCGAGAAGGCCGTCACGCCGTCCTTCACGGTCGCCTCGTAGTATGGCGAAACGCGAAGCCGCGTGTTGGGGCCGATTTCAGCCATCCGCTGTCACCCTTTCCCATTCCCAAGCGCAAGTGCTCGAGGCTGCTCGCGTGCCCTGCCCCGATCACTCGTCGAGATCTGCCGCTTGCTGCGCGACCGTCCTGATGATCGTCGACAGGACTTGCCGTTCACGAAGGCCAAGACAGGCCAATGCCACTTCCTGCCGATTCTTCGAGTCCTTCGCAATCGTTCGTTCAGGGTCCGCCCAGAATGCCGTGATGCAGAACTCCACGCCAGGATCGACGGACCAATGATGCAAAATTGCCGCACTTGAAAGGAATGTGCGGCCTCGGTCTTCATCCCAACCAGCGGACAGGTTATCCGGGTCATCTGGATGCCCATGCACAGCATGTAACGAGTCCGCCAACACTGCCCTCGCCCCTTCCTGGCCACAACCGCTCGCCTTGCGGGAATCGCTGACTCCGTTCGCAAGAGGCTGCGTTCCTTTCGCAACAAGGCGACGCCGCATGCGCGGTCCAACACATTGGAGAGCACAGATGGCCCACTGGTATACGGCCGATCTTCACTTCGGCCACGAAAACATAATACGGCTCTGCAATCGGCCGTTTCGCGACGCCGACCAAATGGACGCGATCCTGATGGACAACCTCAAGTCTTGCGTGGGAAGGGGTGACCATCTCTGGATTGTCGGCGACTTCGCGTTCGGCAGAAGGTCGAAAGACACGGTCTGGCTGCGCGAGCTCTTCGACCAACTGCCGGGTGCACGCAAGCACCTGCTCATCGGCAATCACGACAATGTCCATACACAAGCACTGCCTTGGGACAGCCTGTCGCATCTGGTCGAGCTCAAGGATGGCCCCAAGAACAGCCGGGCCAACACGTTGTGTCATTACCCCATGGTGACGTGGAACCATTCCCGACGCGGCGCATTGCAGCTCTTTGGCCATGTCCATGACAATTGGGCTGGCACACGGAACTCGATCAACGTCGGCGTCGACCTCTGGGACTTCATGCCCGTGCGGATCGAAGAGGTTCGGGAGCGCGCGAAGGAACTTCCGGTGAACTTGCACTGGCATGACGCGGAGCCGGGAGCAGACTTGGTGTCGGCGGCGAAGATGTTGCAGACGCTCGCAAAGCGCCTGGGGCTCGAGCTTCCGCCGCCGCACGGCGCGGTCGTGTCGGGATCGAAGGGGCCAAGGCTACGTCTTGGGCTCCAGATCCGAGAATGGCGTAGCCAAGTCGGTCCCACATAGAAGGGCTGGCTTTCAGCCAAATTGCGCGACGGCCGAGAAAACCCCTCGCGACTCGCCACTGCTGTGATCCGGTCTCCGGTGACTGAGAGGCCCCCCTTAGCCCCCTGGACTTCACCATCGTGCATGAGGCGGCAGGCGGAGGCCATCTGACTCGAGCTCTGCCCGATCCCGGTATCCGATCAGGATTCCGGGCGGTTCTCGGGCGTCTGTCATTGCCTCGACCTCTGCCGCCGTTTTGGTGATCCGGTTGTGGTGCTGCCTAGTCCACTTGAAATGCAGCCCGCGCAGCCTCTCGACCTGTTCGGTGAAGGCCGGGTCACCTCCCAAGTCGACCAGTTCGTCCGGATCGGATTCCAGGTCGAACAGCAAGGGGCGCATCTCTTCGACATGCACATATTTCCAGCGC
>JAJEBJ010000194.1 GCA_022822575.1 Alphaproteobacteria bacterium
CCAGTGTTCCTTCAGATACTCGGCAACGAGCCGCCGGTGACAGTGGTGCGGCTGGTCTTCACTGCAGAGCAGGCATCCATTGTTCACGACGTCCCTGGGCAGAACGGATTCGATCCTGCGGGCCCTCATCAGGCCAAGAAACCGCTCTTCGTAGGTGCCCCAGGACATGCGCCCCTGCCGATACCCGCTCAACAGTTCCTTCGTGGGGGCGAGGTCCGGCACATGGACGTAATCGATGTCGCACAGCTCGCGTGCAAACCAGGCGAGATCTCCCTTCTTGGCGAAACCTGCAAGCTGGGAGCCGTTGCGGAGTCTCACATCTACGATGCGCGTAGCGCCTGACTCGCGCAGTAGTTCGAAGAACCGCTGTGCGGATTTCCTGGTGAAGCCTATCGTCAATACCTTCATGGGCCCTTTTCGCTTCTCTTCGCGGTCCACTCGTTACCGGCATGCAACGACCCAATGGCTCTCAGGGGGTTGCAAGGCACATGATCTGCATGCTTTCGATCATCGACACCGTCTTGAACCGACGATCACTCACATCCCACATGCAACGAAGAGGCACACGCAACCAGTGTCCGTTTGTTGTCCGCAAGCCAACCTCCCGGTGGCATCGACCAGAACATTTCTCACAATACCGCTGAATGACAGTGCTGCCAGTCTTATCACGCGTCATCATCATGTTAAGATGAAGTCATGAGCATTCGAAGAGGCCTGCCGTCGGTGTGCTGCGGCACGATCTTGAGGATACCCTTCACGAGCCTGCGACTGTCGCCGCACTTGAGCCACTCTCGTTCCTATCCCGGATGTACAGCCTACACGAGGGCCACATGACGGGAAGACGTTGCATCGTCCCCGCAACCGCAGACAACACCGCCTCACCGTCCGACATGGAGAAGCTTGCTGCCCTGGTCCACTCCGCCCGAAACGCGATCATCGTCTTCGTTGCTCGATGGTGGACCACACACAACCGTTCGCGCCTGGTGGCCCGAAAAAGTGTTGCATGGCAGCGGCGGTGAGCCTATATCACGGGTTGCCCGGTACGCTGGGCTATGGCGATAAACGTCGTTCGGAATAGACGTTGCGGACGCGGGGGCAGTACCCGCCGCCTCCACCATAAACCCATGGGGGCGAACCAGGATCGACGTGCGTGGTAAAGGTGCGATTTTCGCCCGGTATGATACCGCCGTTATCGGGTCAATCACACAAACGCCAACGACAACGAGGCGTTCGCTGTCGCCGCTTAGACGACAAGCGCGGTTTGGAGGGCACCGGGCAACAGAAGCCCTCCATCATGTCCATCCCTGATGGTCCGGCCGAGCGATGAGCGATTCCATCCACTATGGGCTTCTGGTTGACGGCGCCCTGCGCAGCGTCGTGGCGCGCGCCCTCGAGATCGCCGCGCGTGACGGCCTGCCCGGCGATCACCACTTCTACATCACCTTCCGCACCGACCACCCCGGCGTCAGGATGGCCAAGGCCCTGAAGGCCCGCTATCCCGAGGACATCACGATCGTCATCCAGAACCAGTTCTGGAATCTCGAAGTTGACGAAGAGGGCTTTTCCATCGGTCTTTCCTTCGATCGCATGCCCCACGAACTCGGAGTTCCCTGGACTGCCGTCACCTCATTCGTCGATCCGAGCGTCAAGTTCGGACTGAACTTCAAGGCCGGCGAGGCGGAGCCTGTCGAGGAGGACGAGCCCGAGCCACCCGATGGCGATGGCACCATCGTTTCCCTCGATGCCTTCCGCAAGAAATAGGATTGCGGATCACGACTGAGAATCGTTCGCAAGGGCGGGGCGCAGTGTGGTAAGGATGGCCCGCCCTGAACTGGAACTTCGCGTCCATGGCCGATCGCCGTACAGAAACCGATTCCCTTGGGGAGATCAGCGTTCCCGGTGATCGTTACTGGGGCGCCCAGACCCAAAGATCGCTTGGCAATTTCCCCATCGGGGGACCATCCGAGCGCATGCCCTCGCAGGTGATCGAGGCCTTCGGCTACATCAAGAAGGCGGCGGCAGACATCAACCGGTCCGCAGGCCGGCTCCCGGACAACCTGGCTCAAGCCATCATCACCGCCGCCGACGAGGTCATCGAGGGACGCCTGGAAGACCACTTTCCTCTCGTGGTCTGGCAGACCGGATCGGGCACCCAGACCAACATGAACGTCAACGAGGTGATCGCCAACCGGGCCATCGGGATTCTGGGCGGCGATCTCGGTTCCAAGGACCCGGTGCACCCCAATGACCATGTCAACATGGGCCAGTCGTCCAATGACGGATTCCCGACGGCGATGCACATTGCCGTCGCCATCGAGGTTGAACGGCGTCTTCTGGGTTCACTTCAACGGCTGCACTCCGCACTGGCTTCCAAGGCTGAGGAGTACGACGACATCGTCAAGATCGGCCGGACGCACCTTCAGGATGCGACGCCGCTCACCCTGGGCCAGGAGTTTTCCGGGTACGCCCGGCAGGTGGAACTCGGCATCGAGCGCCTCAGGGCAACGATGCCGCGTCTGATGCAGCTTGCCATGGGAGGGACGGCGGTCGGCACGGGCCTCAACAGTCCCGAGGGGTTCGACGTCGCCTTCGCTGAACGCATCGCCGCGCTGACGGGGCTTCCCTTCGTGACCGCTGCCAACAAGTTCGAGGCCCTGGCGAGCCATGATGCCATGGTAGAGGTGTCCGGAGCGCTCAACGTCATTGCCGTCAGCCTCAACAAGATCGCGAACGATATCCGGCTGCTGGGCTCCGGCCCCCGCAGCGGCATCGGGGAACTTGTGCTGCCGGCCAATGAACCGGGCAGTTCGATCATGCCGGGCAAGGTCAACCCGACCCAGTGCGAGGCCCTGACCATGGTCTGCGCCGAGGTCATGGGCAATCACACGGCGGTCACGATGGCCGGAGCCCAGGGACACCTTGAGCTCAACGTCTTCAAGCCGGTGATGGTCTTCAACGTGCTGCGTTCCGCCCGTCTTCTCGGCGATGCGGCCCGGAGTTTCACGGATCGCTGCGTCGCCGGCATGACCGCGGACCGGGCCCGCATCGAGGAGATGATGGAGCGCTCGCTCATGCTCGTGACGGCACTCAACCCCCACATCGGCTATGACAATGCCGCGCGGATCGCCAAAAAGGCGCATGCCGAGGGCACGACCCTGAAGGAGGCGGCCGTCTCGCTTGGCCTCGTCACGCCCGAGGATTTCGATGCCTGGGTGAGGCCCCGCTCCATGATCGGCCCCACGAAGGCGTGAACCTGCGGATCACACGGATGCGACCCGCTTCCGGATGGTGGCCGCTCTTCCCGGCGGCAGCCCTCGTCATTGCTGCCGTCGTCTCCCTTCCCATCCTTGCCGTGATGTCAAATCTCTTCACCGGGAGCGGTGTCGTGTGGGCCGGTCTCATTGATCGCATTCTCTCGGTCTATGTGATCAACACCCTGGTGCTGCTGGCAGGAGTGGCCGTGGTTGCCGGGACAATCGGAGCCGGGACCGCGTGGC
>JAJEBJ010000099.1 GCA_022822575.1 Alphaproteobacteria bacterium
CCTCGCGTTCGATCAGGGCCTGGAACCTCCCGTTGTCGTCGTCGCCCTCGATGCCGATGGCCCGCGCCCGGTCGAGAATGAGGGTGCGGATCACCAGCCACTCGCAGGCGGCATGGCGAGCCTCGTCGGCGCTCTCCGCCGGGTGGTACTGCATCTCGCGCAGGATGTCGTCTTCGCTGATGTGGTGGTCGTTGACGCGGATGCCGTTCACGGTGAGGCCGTCCGCTTGTGGTCGCGGCTGCGCACCACCTGGTAGCCGCGGCGGCCGAGATAGCCGACGGGCGCGCTCCAGATGTGGACCAGGCGGCTGAACGGAAAGATGAGAAAGATCGTCAGGCCGAGAACGATATGCGCCTTGTAGACCCAGGAGACGTCGACCACATGGAGCGCGGCATCGCTCTGGAAGGTGACGATTTTCTGCGCCCAGAGCGACAGGGTCACCATGATGTCGCCGGTTTCGCGATGCGCCCAGGAGAACGGCAGCGTCACCATGCCGAGCACCAGCTGCAGCCACAGGATGACCAGAATGGCGATGTCCATGGCACTCGACGTCTTGCGGATGCGCGGATCGAAGAGGCGCCGGTGGAGGAGCATGGTGAGACCGACAAAACACACGGCCCCGAAGAGACCGCCGGCGACGACCGCCAGCACCTGCTTGGCCGACGAGGTGAGACCGACGGCGTAGTAGATCTCCTGCGGCGTCAGGAGTCCGACAAAATGTCCGAAAAACAGGAGCAGGATTCCGACATGGAAAAGGACACTCCCCATCATCAGCTGGCGCCGGCGCAGCAGCTGGCTCGAGCCGCTGCGCCAGGTGTACTGCTCACGGTCGAAGCGGATCAGGCTCCCGGCCAGGAACACCGTCGCCGCCAGGTAGGGGTAGTAGCCGAAGACCAGGATGTGGAACCAGTCGCCCATCGTCACGCTCCGTCCCGTGCGTCGTCCGTGGGAAGAGCGAGTTCCGCCATGCGGTTCAGGGTCTCCCGCGCTGCCGGGCACGACCCGTCGCCGGCGAAGGCGGGCACCTCTTCCCAATCGCTGTCAAGCGCTGCCGCCTCGGCCTCCGGCGTCCTGTCATGTTCGAGGAGATCTTCCACCGCGGCGCGCGGCGCCTTCCTGCCCGCGACGTCCTCGAGTGCCGCAAACACCGCAGCATAGTCGCTGCCGCGCCGTTCCAGGCGAATGCGAATGGCCGTGAGGATGTGGACGACGTTGACGAGGAGGCCTCGCGCCTCTTCGGCGGGCCTCAGTGACAGGAACTCGAGGAAGAGCGGCAGGTAGTCCGGCAGTTCGTTGGCATCGATACGGTAGCCTGCGGCCTCGTAGTGGGCCGTCAGGTTGACCATCGCCTGGCCCCGGTCACGGGATTCGCCGTGAATGTGCTCGAAGAGGTGTAGTGACAGGCTGCGTGACCGGTCGAACTGGCCGACATAGACTTCCTGTGCCTCCAGGAGTTCGCTCTTCCCTAGACGCGAGAGCAGCCGCCCGACCGCATCCAGCGTCTTGCCCGAGAGACGGTCATCGGCATGGAGGACCGCGCCGATCTCCGGCGCCGCCTCCAGCAGCCCTGGTCCGGGGTACTGCAGCAGGGCGCCCAGGGCGCGGTAGATCATCATCGCTCACCGGCCTGGACACCCGATCGCCCGCCGGCGCTCGGTCCCACCCGGACCTCGTGGCTGAAGAGATCGATCCCACCGCCGCCGCTGCACCCGTCGCCGAAGCTGAATCCGCACTCCCCGCGCAGGTCGAAGGCCTCTTCGGCATACTCGCGGTGGGTGGTGGGGATGACGAAGCGGTCCTCGTAGTTGGCAATCGCCATGGTCTGGTACATGTCCTCGACATCCGCCTCGGTCAGACCGGCCTCCTCGAGGACGTCCGTCGCGCGCCGCCCCTCGACATGCCTGGCGCGCATGAAGATCCGCATGGCCAGCATCCGTTTGAGTCCCAGCGTCACCGGCTCCTCGTCACCGGCGGTGAGGAGGTTGGCGAGATACCTGACGGGAATCCGCAGCTGGGATACGTCCGGGATCAGGCCCTGAGATTCGAGCATCCCGTTTTCCGCCGCCGACTGGATCGGCGAGAGCGGCGGCACGTACCACACCATGGGCAGCGTCCGGTACTCCGGGTGCAGCGGGAAGGCGACCTTCCAGTCCATGGCCATGCGCCACACGGGTGAGCGCTGGGCCGCGTCGATCCAGCCCTGCGGAACGCCGTCCTCGCGTGCCTGGCGGATGACGTCCGGATCATGGGGGTCGAGAAAGATGTCGAGCTGCGCCTGGTAGAGGTCGCGGGGATCCTCGACGGCGGCGGCCTCCTCGATCCGGTCGGCGTCGTACATGAGCACGCCGAGATAGCGGATGCGGCCGACGCAGGTCTCGGAGCACACCGTCGGTTCACCCGCCTCGATGCGCGGATAGCAGAAGATGCACTTCTCCGACTTTCCCGATCGCCAGTTGTAGTAGATCTTCTTGTAGGGGCAGGCGGAAACGCACATGCGCCAGCCGCGGCACTTGTCCTGATCGATGAGGACGATGCCGTCCTCCTCGCGCTTGTAGATGGCGCCGGACGGGCAGGCGGCGACGCAGGACGGATTGAGGCAATGCTCGCACAGGCGCGGCAGGTACATCATGAAGGTGTTTTCGAACTGCCCGTAGATCTCCTTTTCCATCGCCTCGAAGTTGACGTCGCGGCTGCGGCTGGAGAACTCGCCGCCGAGTATCTCCTCCCAGTTCGGTCCCCACTTCACCTTGTCCATGCGTTCGCCGCTGATCAGCGAACGCGGGCGTGCCGTCGGCGGCGTGCGTGATTCCGGTGCGTTGTGGAGGTGTTCGTAGTCGAAGGTGAAGGGCTCGTAGTAATCGTCGATCTGAGGCATGTCCGGGTTGGCGAAGATCTTTGCCAGGATGCGCAGCTTGCCCCCCATTCTGGGCGCGATCCTGCCGTTCCTCTTGCGCACCCAGCCGCCGTTCCAGACCTCCTGGTTCTCCCATTGCCGGGGGTAGCCGATGCCGGGCTTGGTCTCGACGTTGTTGAACCAGGCGTATTCCATGCCCTCGCGACTGGTCCACACGTTCTTGCAGGTGACCGAGCAGGTATGGCAGCCAATGCACTTGTCGAGATTGAGAACCTTGCCGATCTGTGCTCGCACTTTCATGACGCCGCCTCCGTTGCTGTGGCCGGCAGTGGGTCATCCATCCAGTCTACCTCCCGCATCCGGCGCACGATCACGAATTCGTCGCGATTCGAGCCGACAGTGCCGTAGTAGTTGAAGCCGTAGGACTGCTGCGCATAGCCGCCGATCATGTGGGTCGGCTTGACCGTGGTGCGGGTGACGGAGTTGTGGATCCCGCCGCGGGTTCCGGTGACCTCGCTTCCCGGCATGTTCATGATCTTCTCCTGGGCATGGTACATCAGCGTCATGCCTTCCGGGACGCGTTGGCTGACGACCGCCCGGGCCACCAGCGCTCCGTTGGTGTTGTAGGCCTCGACCCAGTCGTTGTCCGCGGCGCCCATCCGGGCCGCGTCGGTTTCGCTGATCCAGATGATCGGCCCGCCGCGGGACAGGGTGAGCATCAGGAGATTGTCGGTATAGGTGGAGTGAAT
>JAJEBJ010000172.1 GCA_022822575.1 Alphaproteobacteria bacterium
CGGCGAGTGAACGGATAACGTCGAGTTCACTTTCCTTTAGAAGACGTGCGACGGGTCCCTTTCCTGCGCCGTCCTGGAAGACAATCCAGGCCAGGCCTCCCGCCCCGTTCTCCTGGGCAAAGGAGATCATGCGATCGAAAAAGCTGCGCGGCGCGGCCGCGCCCCCCGGCACGGGAATGGCGCGGACCACCGCGCCTTCGCCGATTTGCCGGCGAAAGATCCTGAAATCGGACTCGGCGAAGGGCGCCGTGGCGTCGACGTTGACCAGGGGATTGCGCAGGTCCGGCTTGTCGGTGCCGTACTTCAGCATGGCTTCTTCATAGGCGATGCGGGGGAACGGCGACTCCGTGACCGGGAATGACGCGAACTCCCGGAACAGTCCGCCGATGACGGGTTCGATGGCCGCGAACACGTCCTCCTGCGTCACGAAGGCCATTTCCACGTCGAGCTGGTAGAACTCCCCGGGCGAACGATCGGCGCGCGCATCCTCGTCGCGGAAACAGGGCGCGATCTGGAAGTAGCGGTCGAAGCCGGAAGCCATGACAAGCTGCTTGAACTGCTGCGGCGCCTGGGGGAGGGCGTAGAACGAGCCTTGGTGAAGACGGCTGGGGACCAGGAAATCCCGCGCCCCTTCCGGACTTGATGCGGTCAGGATGGGAGTCTGGAACTCCAGGAAACCGCCCTGGATCATCCGCCGGCGTATGGAATCGATGATCCTCGAGCGCAGCACGATGTTCGCGTGCATCGACGGTCTGCGCAGGTCGAGAAACCTGTAGCGCAGGCGCACGTCCTCGGGATAGTCGACTTCACCGAACACCGGCATCGGCAAGGGTTCGGCCTCCGACAGCACCGTGAACGACCGGATGCGCACCTCGACCTCGCCGGTGTCGATCTCCGGGTTCACGGTGTCGGCGTCACGGGACACCAGTTCGCCCTCCACGGTGACCACGCTTTCCGGGCGGATCCGCTCCACCGCCGCAAACCCGGGATCATCGGTCTCGATGACGCACTGGGTCGTGCCGTACTGGTCGCGCAGATCAACGAAGAGGAGATTGCCGTGATCCCGCTTGCGGTGCACCCAGCCGGAAAGGCGCGCGGCGGTGCCGACATGGTCACGGCGAAGTTCACCGCAGGTGTGTGTGCGATAACGGTGCATGAACGACATTCCGGGAAGCAGGTGCGATGGCTAAACAACGCAACACCACCTGTTTGTCAAGCGGCGGGAACGTTTCCCACTCCGTCATGTGCGACGTTGCAAAGGCGCGAGACCAGTTGGACGAGCCTTGAGCGGAGCGCCACGTGGCGAAGCGCGAACAGCGTCTGAAGGGTGACAGTTCCCTGCCTTGCCGATGATCGTGCGAACACCGCGGCCAGGCTCCTCCTTGTGGACTTCCGGGGAGTGCGCCGGTAGAGAACCGTCATGCGGGTTCTCGCCGACACGAAGAGTATCACGGGGTTCTGCGGTCGCCTGCGGGGCGAAACCTGGATTACCGTCGACACGGAGTTCATTCCGGAGCGCACGTACTGGCCGCAATTGTGCCTCGTCCAGATTGCCGGCGCCGGAGAGGCCGCGGTCATTGATGCCCTGGCGGAAGGAATCGATCTGGGGCCCGTCTTCGATCTCATGACTGACAGGAATGTTCTCAAGGTGTTCCATGCGGGTCGCCAGGACCTTGAGATTCTCCTCCATCTTGCCGGCTCCCTGCCGGAACCGGTCTTCGACACCCAGGTGGCGGCCATGGCCTGCGGTCATGGCGAACAGGTGGGCTACGCCCGAATAGTTCAGGCGGTCACCGGCAGGACCATCGGCAAGGGAGCGCAGATCACGGACTGGTCGAAACGGCCGCTTTCCAGGAAACAGATTGCCTATGCCCTCGAAGATGTGACCTGCCTTCGCCCTGTCTTTGAACACCTTTCCTCGGTGCTGGCCGACAAGGGGCGCGAGACGTGGGTCCACGAGAAAATGGCATGGCTCAACGACCCGCAAACCTACCGGAATGACGTGTCTGAAGCCTGGATGCGCATAAGAAAGAAGCCCCGGCAGCCGCGCGATCTGGCGGTCTTGCGCGAAGTCGCGACATGGAGGGAGCTGCTGGCGCAGGAAAGGAACCTGCCCCGTCGCCGCGTCATGACCGACGACGCCCTCGTTGCCATCGCCACTTCCCGGCCGCAGTCGCAAGAGGCGCTCAAGGGAATCCGGCTGGTTCCTCGCGGCATGGCGGGAGGCTCCCGGGGACACCAGATCGTCCAGGCGGTCAATCGTGCCATGTCGCTGGGCAAGGACGCCCTGCCACGGCTCGATGAAAGTCAACCCGCGCGTGTGCCGCTCGTCCTTGCCGATCTCATCCGCACCCTGATCAACGCCCGTTGCGAGGAACTCGGCGTGGCCCAGGCGCTGATCGCCAGTTCTGACGAGATTCGCCGGTTCGCTGCCAAGCCTGCCGGAGACAGTCCGCTGGCATGCGGCTGGCGCTACGATCTGCTTGGACGGGACATCGAACGTCTTCGCGACGGAACGGTAGCGCTGTCCCTGGAGAGGGGAACGCTGAAGCTGGTTCCGCTTCCGTGATCAGTCGCCTGCCGGGTACCCGATGGTTGCCAGGGCGTCCCTGATGTCGTCGAGTGCGGCGGGATCCTCGATGGTGGCCGGCATGGGCACGGCGTCACCGTCGGCGATCTGTCGCATGGAACGGCGCAGGATCTTGCCCGAACGGGTCTTGGGAAGCCGGGGAACGATCACCGCCTTGCGGAAGTTCGCCACGGCCCCGACATCGTTGCGCATCCGGCGCACCGCGTCGTCCACGATATCGGCATGGGACGCGGTAGACGTCGCTTTCAGCACCAGAAGTCCGACGGGAACCTGGCCCCGCAACGCGTCGGCGACGCCGATTACGGCGCATTCGGCGACGTCCGGCAAGGTGGCCAGGACTTCTTCCATGGCGCCTGTCGACAGGCGGTGACCGGCGACGTTCATGACATCGTCGGTGCGGCCCATGATGTAGAGATAGCCGTCGTTGTCGTACATGCCGGCATCACCGGTCGAATAATACCCGGGGTACTCCTCGAGATAGCTCGAGACATAGCCCTCGTCGTTGTTCCACAGGGTCGGCAGCGAGCTCGGCGGAAGGGGGAGACGCACGCAGACGGCGCCCGTGGTGCCGGACGGCAGGCGATGGCCTCGCGCATCGAGGATGTCGATGGCGTATCCGGGTGTCGGCCGGCCCGGTGAGCCGTGCCGTACCGGGAGATCGTCGATACCGCGGCAATAGGCAGCCATCGCCCAACCCGTCTCGGTTTGCCACCAGTGGTCGACCACCGGCCGTGACAGTTTCTCCTCCGCCCACGCGATGGTGTCAGGATCGGCGCGTTCGCCGGCAAGGAAGAGGGTGCGGAATTGGGAGAGATCCGCCGCCGCGAGGAAGTCGCCTTCCGGATCGTCCCGGCGGATGGCGCGGATCGCGGTCGGCGCCGTGAAGAGGGCCGCCACGCCATTGCTCTCGATGACGCGCCAGAAAACGCCGGCGTCGGGTGTGCCGACCGGCTTGCCCTCGAAGAGGATTGTGGGGTTTCCGTGGAGGAGAGGCGCATAGACGATGTAACTGTGACCGACGACCCAGCCGATATCGCTTGCTGCCCACCAGCACTCGCCGGGCGCCACGTCATAGACCGCCTTCATGGTCCACGTGAGTGCCACCGCGTGCCCGCCATTGTCCCTCACCACGCCCTTCGGCTTGCCGGTGGTCCCGGAGGTATAGAGGATGTAGAGCGGGTCGGTGGCGGCCACGGGGACCCAGTCGACGGGTGTCGCCTGTGCCATTTCCTCGTACCAGTCGTGGTCACGTCCTTTCTTCAGTTGGCCGGACTGCTGTTCACGGGCCAGGACGATCATCGTTCCGGGTACGTGTGATGCGAGGGTGAAAGCCTCCTCGAGTATGGGGAGGTAGGGGATGATGCGGCCCGGTTCCACGCCGCAGGTGGCGGTGAGAACCACTTTCGGCGTCGCGTCATCGAGGCGTTTCGCGACCTCCGCCGCGGCAAACCCGCCGAACACCACGGAATGGACGGCGCCGATGCGGGCACAGGCCAGCATCGCAATGACCGCCTCGGGCACGGCAGGCATGTAGATCACGACTCGGTCTCCCCGGGTGACCGAGTGGTTGCTCAGGACACCGGCGAATGTCGCCACGTCGCGCTTGAGTTCGCTGTAGGTCAGCGTTCGCCTGGCGCCGGTGATCGGGCTCTCCCAGATCAGTGCGAGTTGATCGCCGCGTCCATTGTCCACATGGCGATCGATGGCATTCCAGCAGGTGTTGGTCTCGCCCCCGGAGAACCAGCGATAGAAGGGCGCCCGGGAGTCGTCGAGCACCCGATCCCAGGGCTTGGTCCAGCAGATGTTGCCGGCCAGTTCCTCCCAGTAGCCGTCCGGATCCGCCAGCGATTGATGGTAGATGCTCTGAAACTCCTGAGACATGGCTCCAGCCCCCGGTTCAACGGAACACATGGTAGGGTCCTTTGGCACGCCCTGAAAGACACGCCTGGCGCTCCGCGTTCGGTCGATTGACTGGACAGGTCCATCGGTGCAAGGAAGGGGCATGTCGACGAACCCGTCTCCCGACCTCGCGGCAGCGATCGACCGGCTCGCCGGTGCCCGTGTCATGGTGATCGGCGACGTCATGCTCGACCGATTCATCTACGGGGGCGTGGAGCGGATCTCTCCCGAAGCGCCTGTTCCGGTGTTGCGCGTCGAAACCGAGGACTCCATGCCGGGAGGAGCCGGCAATGTCCTGCGCAACCTGGTCGCCATTGACGCGCGGGTGTGTTTCGTGGCCGTCGTGGGAGACGACCAGGTCGGCCGCGATCTGATCTCCATGATCGCCCGGGAAGAAGGCGTCGAGCCCTATGTGCTGGTGGAGCGGAACCGGGTTTCCACCCGCAAGGACCGGTTCGTCGACGGTGGACACCAGCTGCTGCGCGCCGACCATGAGACGGATCGCGCCATCCTGCCTGAGACGGAGTCCAGGATTGTGGACATTGCCGCCCACGCCATGTCGGGTGTCGATGTCCTGGTCCTGTCCGACTATGCCAAGGGCGTGATGACGGCAGAGGTGACCGATGCCGTCATAGCCTCGGCGCGTCAGGCGGGTATCCCGGTCGTCGTCGATCCCAAGAGCCACGCATTCTCGCGTTACCGTGGAGCCAGCGTTCTCACGCCCAACCGCCAGGAACTCGCCATGGCAGCCCGAATGGACGTGAACGGCGACGAGGAGATTGTCGCGGCGGCCCGTATGGTGATGGAGGAATCGGACGCCGGGTGCATCCTTGTCACCCGGAGCGCCGCCGGCATGTCCCTCGTCGAGCGCAACGGCGCAACCCTCCATCTGCCTGCGGAAGTGCGAGAGGTCTATGACGTCTCCGGGGCCGGAGATACCGTGGTCGCGGTGTTCGCTGCTGCCCTGGGGCAGGGCCTCGCGCCGGGGATCGCGGCCCGTCTGGCCAATCTTGCCGGTGGCGTGGCCGTGGGCAAGAGCGGTACCGCGGTGGTCGGTACCGACGATCTGCGGCACGTCCTGCACGGCCAGGCCTTCGAGAGCAACGAGGCGAAGATCGTGTCCCTCGAGACGGCCCTGGACATGGTCGCCTCGTGGCGTGAGTCCGAAGAGCAGATCGGCTTCACCAACGGCTGCTTCGATCTGCTCCATCCTGGCCATGTGTCGCTCCTGCGCCAGGCCCGCCGCCAGTGTGACCGGTTGGTGGTGGCGCTCAACAGCGATTCCTCCGTCCAGGGTCTCAAGGGTCCTGGCCGTCCCGTGCAGTCCGAAATCTCCAGGGCCCAGATCCTCGCATCGATGGCAGACGTGGATCTGGTGGTCGTTTTCGGCGAGGCGACGCCGGTGAGCCTGATCGAGCGCCTGCGCCCGGATGTTCTGGTGAAGGGGTCGGATTACCGCATCGACGAGGTCGTCGGCGCCGATATCGTGACCTCCTATGGTGGCCGGGTCTATCTTGCCGATCTGGTCGACGGGTTCAGCACAACCGCCACGGTGACCCGGATGGCGTCCGACTCTGAAGGGAGATGACCGTCCCCGACCATCCCACTTCGGGACTCCTCGTGCCTGACAGGGTCAGGCGGGACTGTTCACGCCCAACATTCGTTCAATCTGCTCCTTGATCTGGAGTTTCCTGCGCTTGAGATCCGTGAGATGGGTCTGGTTCGGTAG
>JAJEBJ010000272.1 GCA_022822575.1 Alphaproteobacteria bacterium
GGCTGAACACCGAATACTGGCGCCGTCATGGAAAACCTGCGCGGCGGGTGTCACCATGGAGATCGTGACGGGAGCTGGCCGCCGTGAAGGATACTTTCGATTACGTGATTGTCGGTGCCGGGTCGGCAGGGTGCACGCTTGCCAACCGGCTTTCCGCCGACAATGTCACCCGCGTGCTGGTGGTGGAAGCCGGGGGATGGGACCGCGATCCCCTGATTCACATTCCGCTGGGTTGGGGCAGGATCCTGCAGAACCGCCTGCACGACTGGATGTACTTCTATGAACCTGCAGAGGGGTTTGGCGGCCGCAGCGTGGAGTGCGCCAGGGGCAAGGTCGTCGGAGGATCATCTTCGGTCAACGCCATGGCACATGTCCGAGGGAATCCGCACGACTACGACACCTGGGCGGCCGGCGGGCTGGTCGACTGGTCCTGGGCCAACATACTTCCCTACTTCAAGCGCCAGGAGAACTGGGAGGAAGGCGCCAATGCCTGGCGCGGCGCCGGTGGTCCCCTCAATGTCCAGTTCTGCAAGTACCAGGATCCCCTTGTCGAGGCATTCGGCGAGGCTGGCCGCGAAGCCGGCCACGCCTGGACCGACGACTACAACGCCGCACACCAGGACGGATTCGGCCGCCTGCAGATGACCATTCGCCACGGCCGTCGCGCGAGCGCCGCTTCGGCCTACCTGCGCCCGGCGCTTGCAAGGCGCGGACTGAGCGTGGCCGTGAACACCCAGGCCACCCGCATTCTCTTCGAAGGTGCGAGAGCCGTGGGCGTCGAGGTGCACCAGGGCGGTCGGACGCGCACCGTGCGAGCCGAACGCGAAGTCATCGTCTCGTGCGGGGTCATCAACTCGCCGAAACTCCTCATGCATTCCGGCATCGGCGATGCCCATGCCCTGCGTGAGCGGGACATC
The DNA here is from genome assembly GCA_022822575.1 of Alphaproteobacteria bacterium. Taxonomy (GTDB): domain Bacteria; phylum Pseudomonadota; class Alphaproteobacteria; order SP197; family SP197; genus SP197. The sequence goes on from JAJEBJ010000272.1 coordinate 918, forward strand.
CCGGTCCTCGTGGACCTGCCCGGTGTCGGCAGCAATCTGCAGGACCATGTCTCGACGATCCTCCTCTACCGGCGCAGGGAACCGGGGCCCTTCGCCAGGGCCATGCGCTATGACCGCATTGCGCTTTCCATGCTGCAGGCCCGGTTCCTCGGCAGCGGCTTCGCAAGCGACGTTCCGGGAGGCATCACCGCCTTCCTCAAGACCGACGCCAAGTTGCCGGCACCCAACATCCAGCTCCTCTTCACGGCAGCACCGCTCGACGCCGGTCCGTGGTGTCTCAAGCCCTTCACGGACGGCTTTGCCTGCCGCATCGTGCTGCTGCACCCCCGCAGCAGGGGACGGGTCACGCTCGCCGATGACGATCCTGCCGGGAAAGTGCTCCTGGAATCGAACTTCCTTGCCAGGGAAAACGACTGGAAGGCAATGCGCCGCGGTATCGAGCTTGCCCGCGACGTCGCCTCGCAGCCTGCTCTCAGACCCTTCATCGATGCCGAAACCGCTCCAGCAGACGGGGACGTCGACGATCACATCCGATCGACCGCCATCACCGTCCATCATCCGCTGGGCACCTGCTCGATGGGGCGTGACGGCGATCCGGCAGCGGTCGTCGACCAGACCCTGGAGGTCCACGGAACCACGGGGCTCAGGGTCATCGACGCCTCCGTCATGCCACGCCTCGTGAGTGGCAACATCAACGCCGCCGTCGTCGCCGTGGCGGAGCGTGCAGCCGACCTCATTCTGGGCAAGACGCCGCTTTGCGAGGAGGCGGAGGTCGTTGCGGACGGCGGAAGGCATCCTGTAGGCTTGACACCCTGATCCGGCTCCCTGGTCCACCGGGGAATGGATTGATCTGACAAGGGAGACCCCCATGAAACAATCCGCAAGACATTTCATTGCCGGGCTCGCGGCGGGAGCCTTCGTGACGTTTGGCGTCATCCAGGCCGGTGTGGCCGACGACGTCTCGAGCATTGCGGTTCTCGTTCCTGAACAGGGCACGGATTTCGGCTGGAACCAGCAGGGCGTCGATGCCGCGCGCGCCGTCGCCGAAATGCACGGCCTCGAGTTCATGCCGGCAGAGGGCCTGGGCTACGGCGATGTCCGCCCGACACTGCGCGAACTCGCCGAGGACGGCGCCAGTCTGATGATCGCCCATGCCAGCGGGTACAACACAGCGGCCCCTGAAATCGCTGCCGAGACCGGTGTGCCGGTGGCCATCGTCGATAGTCCCGATGCCGTCCAGGAGGGGCTGGTCGCAGACTACACGCTGCACGGTCACGAAGGCGCCTGGCTCGCCGGCGCCATGGGCGCGATGATGAGCCGGTCGGGAACCGTGGGCATCGTCGTTTCCGGTGAACCGCCGTCGTGGAACTCCCAGTCCGCCGGGTTTGCCATGGGCGCCCGCGCCACCAATCCAGACATCAACATTATCTACGCCGTGATCGGCCCGGCCGCCTACGGTGATGTCGCGGGTGGACGCCGTGTCACGGAGACGGTGATTGCAGCAGGCGCCGACATCATCTTCGGACAGGGCAACGGTTCCAGTTTCGGCATGATCCAGGCGGTCGAAACAACCGCGGCCGCGGATGGTGGCAAGGTGTGGTTCATCGACGTGATCGGCGACAAGACGTCGCAGGCCGCCAGCCACCTCCTCAGTTCCGTCCTGTGGAACATGGTTCCGGTCTATTCCGCCATGGTCGAAGACCTCAAGGCGGGCACCTTCGGAACCGTGGGATACAAGATCCAGCTGGCCGATGACTCCGTCCAGCTGCTGAAGACCGACAACATTCCGGATGATGTGTGGACGGCGATCATGGCCAAGCGTGATGAAATCCTCTCCGGCATGATGATCGACCTCATCACGGATGCCCAGGAGGTCCGGGCACTGATGACGTCGATCGATATCGGCGAGGGCTGAACCGGACACGACGTCCAGAGTCACGCCGTCAGGAGCGTCGACGGGTGGGACCTGATCCCGTCGGCGCGCCTGACGGCGATGCCGCCCTCACACTCCATGACATCACCCGGCGATTTCCCGGCGTCCTCGCAAACGACCGGGTGTCGCTGGCCTTTCGGCGTGGCGAAATTCATGCCCTGCTGGGCGAAAACGGCGCCGGCAAGTCCACACTCATCGGCATCGTTTCCGGCATGGTGCGCCCCGACTCCGGCTCCATTGAAGTGGCCGGCCGGCCGGTGCGGATCACGTCGCCTTCTGCCGCCCTGCGGCTGGGGATCGGCACGGTTTATCAGCACGTCCTGCTCGTCCCGAGTCTGACCGTCCTCGAAAACCTGATGCTGGGAAACCCGTGGTGGCGCACCCTTGACCGCGCCGCCACGTCCAGGCGATTCGCCGAACTGGCCGAGCTGCTCTCTGTCAGGGTGTCGCCGGATGCCCCGGTGGGCAGGCTCTCCCTGGGGGAACAGCAGCAGGTCGAGATCATGCGCGCCCTGTGGCACGGCGAACTGGTTCTCTTCCTCGATGAACCAACGTCGATGCTGACGCCCCAGGGCGTCGACGATCTAGGTGTCGTCATGCGCCGGTTGCGCGACCATGGTGTCGCCATCGTCTTCATCACCCACAAGCTGAAGGAGGCCAGTGATCTCGCCGACCGCATATCTGTGCTGCGCCAGGGGCGCGTTGTCGGGGAGGTGACGCCCGCCGAGCTCATCACCATGTCGCCGGACGCGATCATCGAACGGGTCGTGGAGATGATGTTCGGAGACGGCGGGAAGGCGGGAGACTTGAGGGCCACCCTCGTCGGCGACACCGCGGCACCGCAGAGCCGGCAGAGCGCCGACGCCGGGGTGGAGCCGCTTCTCCAACTCCGTGGCGGACATACCGAAGGACAACGGGGCGAATGCGCTCTCGATGGCGCGGATCTCGAAGTCCGGCCCGGAGAAATCATGGGCATCGCCGGTGTCGACGGCAACGGCCAGAAACACCTGGCCGAGGTTCTTGCCGGTCAGCGCATGATGACAACCGGCTCGATCTCGCTTGCCAGCAGGGAGATCGGCCATCTCGGCATTGCCGGACGCCGGCGTCTCGGGGTGCGCTACATCACCGACGAACGCCTTGGAGAGGGAACGGCACCGCGCCACTCGCTGGCCATCAACCTCATCATCAAGGAAATCGGATCGCCGCGATACTGGAAAAGCGGAATCACCATGTGGAGGCGTATCCACGATCACGCCCGGAACATGATCAGGACCTACAGCATCGTGGCGCCGTCGGAGCGGGCGCCCCTTGCCGGTCTTTCGGGGGGCAACATACAGAAGGTCCTGCTGGCCAGGGAGTGGACAGGCGACGCCCGGCTTCTGGTGGTCTCCAAGCCGACCTACGGACTTGACCTTCAGAACACGCGCCGGGCGCGGGACTGGATCAAGAGCATCGGCGGCAACAGGGATACTGCAATCGTCGTCATCTCCAATGAGCTCGAGGAACTGATCGACGTATCGCACCGCATCGCGGTGATGGAACGCGGTCGTATTGCCGGCATCGTGAAGAACCGGTCAGGTGCCAGGACGGCCATCGGCCGCCTGATGGCGGGGGTCGGAGCTGCCTGAGATGGACCGGCGGCACCCTCTCGTTTCCTCGCTTCACGGGATGGGCTCCGTGCTGCTGCCGGTCGTTCTCGCCTTCGCCGTCGGCGCCATTCTGCTGCTGGCGCTCGGCAAGGATCCCCTCGCCTACTACGGCTACGTCGTCAAACGCGGGCTGTTGAGCCCGACGGGGCTTGAAGCCTCGCTCACCCGCACGGCGCCCCTGCTGCTGATCGCCGCCGGACTGATCGTGGCCTTTCGCAGCGGTCTGTGGAACCTGGGCGTGGACGGTCAACTCCTTCTCGCCGCCGTGGTGACGGCGGCCCTGGCGCCCGAGCTCGCGGGCACAATGCCATCGGCCCTGATGGTTGTTGTCTGCTTTGCCGTGGCCATGGCCGTCGGCGCCGCCTGGTCGCTGATTCCCGCCCTTCTCAAGGCCCAGTTCGGCGTCAACGAGATCATCTCGACCCTGATGATGAGCTTTCTGGGTGTCAGTTTCGCCAACGTTCTCATCAAGATTCCGTTCAACGATCCGCTGACCACCGTGCCGCAGACCGCTACCCTTGCCGTCGAGGATCGCCTCACGCGGCTGGCGGATACCACCATCCACTGGGGGGTGCTGCTGGCGCTCGCCGTGGTGGTGGTTGTCCACCACGCGATGACGATGACGGCGCTGGGGATGAGACTGCAGATAGTCGGGGCGAACATGCGCACGGCCGTCCATGCAGGTCTCCGGTTGCGGCTTCTCGTGGTCGTCGCCTTCGCGATCAGTGCGGGCCTGGCGGGTCTGGCCGGCGCCGTCGACGTTCTCGGTGTCCACGGCACCATCCGCGCCGACTGGAACCCGGCCTACGGCATCGTCGTCATCCCCCTGGTCTTTCTGGCGCGCTTCAACGGCTACGCGGTCATCGCCTTCGTCTTCGTCTTCGCCGTCCTCGTCATCGGCGGTGAAAGCGCCGCCCGGCGACTGGACGTCCCGACCTACTTCGTGCTGGTGCTGGTGGGTCTGGTGATGCTGTTCCTGGCCGTCACCGAATTCCTGGATCACCGCCGTCGCCTGACGGCAAGGGACTGACACCCGTGGACGGCCTGCTCAGCGAAGCCTTCATTGCCTCTCTCTTTTTCGGCGCCGTCACGGCCGGAGTGCCGCTGCTTCTCGCCGGGCTGGGCGAGCAGGTGTCCGAAAAGGCGGGCGTCCTCAACATCGGCCTCGAGGGCATGATGCTGGCCGGCGCCTTTGCCGGATTTGCCGCAGCATACGCCACAGAATCATTCCTTGCCGGATTCTGTGCCGGCATCCTGGCGGGCATGGCCGTGGCGCTCATCATGGCCGTGCTGTGTGTCGTTCTGGGCATGAACCAGATTGTCGTCGGCATCGCCATCACGCTTGGCGCCGAGGGCGTCACCGCCCTTCTCCACCACGTCCTCTATTCCCGCTCCTATCCGCGACTCTCCCGGGTCGAGACCTGGACCATTCCCGGCCTGGCGGATATCCCCTACGTGGGCGCGGCCTTCTTCGACCGCAACGCCCTCATCTACATCGCCTTTGCGCTCACCCTCTTCATGATCTGGGTGTTCAGGCGCACCCAGGCCGGGCTCAACCTGCAGGCGGCCGGCGATGCCCCGGCGGCCCTCGATGCGGCGGGCGTGAGCGTGACGATCACGCGTTTCGTCTCCGTGCTCGTGACCGGATGCCTGGGTGGTCTGGGTGGAGCCTACATGGCGACGGTCGGTGGCGGCCTCTTCCTTCCCTTCATGACCGGTGGCGCCGGATTCATCGCCATCGTGCTTGCCATGCTGGCACGCGGCAATCCCCTGTGGATCCTCTTCGGAGCCTTCCTCTTTGGCGCCAGCCTCGCTCTCACCACCGCCCTGCAGGTGGCCGGCGTCAACATCCCGACCGACGTCATCCAGATGCTGCCCTTCGCCATGGTGATCGTGGTTCTGCTATTGTTTGCCAGACACAGCTACCTGCCGCCGGCACTGGGGCTTCCCTATCAGCGCGGAGCGCGCTGACGACATCACCGACCAAGGAGGGTCACGTCATGGCCGATACCAAAGTCCACCTTCTCGATGGCGGAACCCTGGTGATCGACGGGTTCCATGCCTTCTGGAACCGGGGACCGGGGGGCGAACTCCGTTTTCCCTGCTATGCCGTACTCGTCGAGCATGAAGACGGCCGCTTTCTCTTCGACACCGGCTACGACTACGATCACGTCATGAAGGTGCTGCCCTTCGAGAAACCGCTGCAGACGCCCGAGCAGACCATTCCGGGAGCCCTCGATCTCGTCGGCCTCAAGCCCTCCGACATCAA